>JAIPEK010000062.1 GCA_021737205.1 Desulfarculaceae bacterium | reverse complement strand
TTTGTTTCCACCTATCTTGCCGGGAGAACGCCCAATCCGTGCATCATGTGCAACAGGCAGATCAAATTCGGCGCCCTCTGGGAGGCCGCCCGCAGCTTCGGGGCCGACCGGATCGCCACGGGTCACTATGCAAAGACCTCCCGGGACCGCCATGGAAACACGCACCTTCTCAAAGGGGCGGACCTGCAGAAAGATCAGTCCTACTTTCTGTCCATGCTCCCTGCAGACCGGCTTGAAAAAGGAATTTTCCCCCTTGGCGGGTATACCAAGTCCCAAGTGAGACAGGCAGCCGAACGAGAAAACCTGGAGCCCCTGGAAAAAAAGGAGAGCCAGGACATATGCTTTATCAGCCACGGGGACACCGGCAGTTTTATCACCTCTAAAACAGGCGTCACCGACACAAAAGGGGAAATAGTCAAAAGTGACGGAACGGTCCTGGGACAACACGACGGGCTTTTCAACTTCACCGTGGGACAGCGGCGGAAAATCAACTGCCCCGGTCCTGAACCCTATTATGTCAAGGCGATTGATACACGGAACAATACACTCGTGGTTGGAACCAAGGACGAAATCCTGCGGAAAAGCTTTTATATCGATTCTGCCAACTGGATTTCAGACGATCTTGATTTTCCTTTCCGGGCGGTCACCAGAATCCGCTACAATCATCCGGGGGCCCCTTCCACTGTGTCCAGGGAGGGGGAGCGATACAGGGTGGAATTCGAGGAGCCCCAGCATGCAGTGGCCCCGGGTCAGACCGCTGTTTTTTATCGAAATGATGAGGTTCTGGGAGGCGGAACCATCCAATGACCCTGTTCTATATCCATACCCTGGGGTGCAAGGTGAACCGGTACGAATCCGACGGTATCGCGGCCGAACTTGAAAAAAAGGGCGCCCGCCGCACGGACCGCCCGGACAGGGCGGACGTCTGTGTGATCAATACCTGTACTGTTACATCCAAAGCTGGCATGCAGTCGAGACAGGAAATCCGGCGGATTCGAAAATCCAATCCAGATGCCCGGCTGATTGTCACCGGATGTTATGCCCAGACCGAATCTGAAACAGTGAAAGCGATCAGCGGTGTGGACCGGGTTGTGGGCCATGAACAAAAGTTCGGTATTGCCGATATGATCACGGGCGGAAAGTTCCATGATGCAAAGCCCGGGGATGTAAACTCCCCTGTTTGCAACGATACCGCATACCGGAACTTTCAAACCCCTGTTAAAGGGGAGATGACCCGGGCGTATCTCAAAATCCAGGACGGGTGCAATGCGTTCTGCTCATACTGCATTATTCCCTATGCAAGGGGAAGAAGCCGCAGCATGCCGGAAAGAGACATTCTGGAGCACCTGAAGATCCTGTCCGATTCCGGATACAATGAAGTGATCCTCACGGGCATCCACATCGGAAACTGGGGCTCTGACCTTCCGTCCGCTCCGACTTTTACCGATCTCCTTGAAACGATTGTACGAAAAAAACCGGTCAACCGGATCCGGATCAGTTCCATCGAGCCCATGGAAGTGACCGACGGCCTTATCGATTTGATCCGGGAGGGGCATACGATCTGCGATCATCTTCACATCCCGCTTCAGAGCGGGGATGACATGATTCTCGGACGAATGAACCGACCTTACGGGACCGCCCTTTTCAAAGATCTGATTGCCAAAGTACACCATGCGGTTCCAGGTGCATCCATCGGTACCGATATCATTGCCGGGTTTCCCGGGGAGACGGATGAAAGCTTTGAAAGAACCCTGTCCCTGGTGCAATCCCTCCCCCTTGATTATATGCACGTATTCCCGTTTTCTCCGAGAAAAGGAACCAGAGCGTACAATTTTACCGACCGGGTGGCGGACAAAACCGTCACTGACAGGTGCGCACGCCTGAGAGAAATTTCGGCAGCCAAACGGCGGGCCTTTGAGTCCGGATTTTTCGGCTCGATCCTCAACGGGGTCGTGCTGGAAAAAAGAAATCCCGACACAGGCCTTCTGAAAGTGGTGACTTCCAACTATCTCAATATCTCGGTTGACACGGATGATTCTTTCAAAGGAAAAACGGTTGATGTTCAAGTGGAAAAATGGGATTCCAATGGAAATTTGACCGGTACAATACAACCCTAATAATAGAAGGATGAGCGACCATGGACGATGTGTACAAAAAGCTTGCAAGTCACCTGAACAATACACCAGGCGGTTTCCCGCCCACCGAATCCGGAGTGGAGCTGCGCATTCTGCACAGACTTTTTACAAAAGAACAGGCGGAACTCGCCCTGAACCTGTTCATGATGCCCGAACCCGTGGAAAGTATTGCCGAAAGAGCGGGAATGGACACCCAAACCGCTGGGAAGATGCTGGCTGAAATGAGTGAAAAAGGGCTGATTATCCATTCCTCCAAAGACGGCATGGATTTGTACATGCAGGCCCAGTTCGTCATCGGCATCTGGGAGTACCAGGTCAACAACCTGACCCGGGAATTGATCGAGGATTTCAATGAGTATGCACCCTACCTGATGGAATCACAAGGGAAACAGAAGACAAAGCAGCTGCGGGTGATCCCGGTATCCGAAGCAATCAGCGCAGACATGGAAGTTACCGATTATGAACGGGCGGAACAGCTGATCAAAGAGCAGTCCAAGATTGTGCTGGCCCCGTGCATCTGCAGAAAAGAGCATGAAATCATGGGCAAGGGCTGCGGCAAACCCCTTGAAACCTGCTTTGTATTCGGCGGCGGCGCGTACTTTTATGAAGAAAGAGGCATCGGCAGAACGGTCACCCATGAGGAAGCCCTCGAAGCCTTGCACAAAGGAATAGAGCACGGACTCGTGCTTCAGCCGGGAAATGCGAAAAAGCCGCTCAATATCTGCATGTGCTGTGACTGCTGCTGCCAGATTCTCAAAAACATCAAAAACAACGAGTATCCGGCCCGTCTTGTCAACTCAAGCTATCGCGCTGTTGTGGATGAAGATTCCTGCACCGCATGTGAAGTCTGTGCAGACATATGTCCCATGGATGCCGTTACCGTGGAGGAGACCGCCCGGGTAGACGCAGAACGGTGCATCGGATGCGGGCTTTGCGCGGCGAACTGTGAATTTGACAGCATCGGGCTTGAGCCTGTCGAACCTGCCGACCGATGGGAGCCCCCGAAAAATACAGTGGAAACCTATATGAACATCGCAAAAGAAAAAGGCCTGATGTAATAAGGTTATTTTTGCAGGCTGCCGGGTATCAGGAAATACCGAGAAGATTCATGATTTTCCGCAAAAGCGGGGTTTTCAGGACAACCGCCTGTTCCGGACAGATTTCCTGGCAGCAGAAACAGCGGATACAACGGTCATAGTCATATACCGGCGGCTCTGTCCCACTTTCATCCTCGAAGGCGAGGGCCTTCGGAGCGGCCGGGCACATTCGGACGCATAAACCGCAATGGATGCAGTTTTCCTCCCGGATAACCGGTTTCGGAATCAGCCGCCGGTGTAACAGGCCGGGGATGTATCCGGGTTCGTACGGACGAACCGGATTCCTGTTCACATCAAAATCAGGCACTGACAGGGACTGGACATCATCCCCGACAACTTCGATTTCGTGTTCGAGAAATGTTCCTGCACCGGAGTTCATTCCGGATACAATGGTGGGGACATAATCCGGATTCAGCTGAACCAGCCGGCACACGGTTGCATCCAGCGCAACCGGATCAGCCGAGAATAGCAACACACCCATTCTGCGGGGTTTCCCGCCCCTGGGCCCGTTTCCCTCCATGCCGAAAATGCCGTCCATGATGTACAGCCGGGGGTTGATGAAATTGTTCAGGTCCACCAGCATGTTTGCAAAATCTTCGGCAGCCGGTAACCGGACATGAAATTCTCCCTTGAGAGCGCCGGGGATACACCCGAACTGGTTCTTTACAGCCCCTGTCATTTTTTCAAGACCATGGGTTTTGAGTTTGGGAAGGCTGATGACGGCGTCGTTGTCAAGAACCGCCCGGGCCACTGTAAAACGTTTGTTCTGGATCGCTTTGTCAAAAAAGACATCGACCCGGGTTTTAAAATCCGCCTGCCTGATGCCCATAAGATCCGCAACTTCGGCAATACCGGTTTTCCGGGAAACCCTGGCGGTGGTTCCGACAGCGGGGGAGTCTCCGTAAGAGAGGATTGCGCCCTCTTCCCTGAAAACCTTTGCCACTGCCGTAAATACGGCAGGATGTGTTGTAACCGCTTTTTCCGGCGCTTCGGCCACAAGAAGGTTGGGTTTAAGGAGAACCTTCTCGCCCGGGCTTGCAAACAAACCCGCCCCTCCCAAAAGAGAAAGTCCTCTTCTCACTGCTTGTTCAACGGTTTTTTCCTCATAGGAGGAACATCGGATCACGGCGACTTTGGATCCGGCCTGTCGTGCAGGCGACGCTATTTCAACCCCCTCTCTTTGCGGATCTGTTCATATGCTTCCTGGATTTCCTTGAACTTGTCGCCGGCAAACTTGACAAACTCTTCCGGGAGCCCTTTTGATTCGATTTTGTCGGGATGGTATTCTGAGACAAGTTTGCGGTAGGCCTTTTTCACTTCTTCATCAGACGCGTTTTCACTTACATTCAGAACGGCATAGTACTTGTTTACATCTTTTACATATCTGGACCGGAGTCTTGCATATTCATCATCCGACAGATTGAATATCCGGGCGGCGCTGGACAAAAGCTCCTCTTCTTCACCACTGATGCCGCCGTCCGCGGTGGACACCCGGAACAAAAGATCCATCATCAGTTCGATGATCCTGGGCTGATTCCGGAACACACCATAAAACTGCCTGGCAAAGGAATCAAAGTGTTCCCCGGAATTGACCGCCTCTTTGAAAATATTTTTGGCGGTGTTCATGCTTTCCGGGTCCAGCTGAAGTTCTTTTCTCATAAACTCTTCCACGGAGGAAATCTCTTCCTGGGATACCCGCCCGTCCGCTTTGGCAATCTTGGCAAGCATGGAGAAGGCGGCGACAAAAAAGGTGAGCTGTGCCTGTTCATTGTTTGACAGATCCCCCTGGTGGCCGAGCCTGTGTGATATATATTTCTCCTCTTTTCTGTCAAAAGAATGGCCGAATGCCGCCCCTGCTATCGCTCCGATCGGTCCCCCGATGGCGAATCCGAGTGTCCCCCCGACCACTTTTCCAAGCCAGCCCATACGTTTTCTCCTTTTAAAAAATCATAAATCCTGCTACAGTGAACGCTGATCCGTGCTCTTAGGCTACCTATTTATAACGGGAATTGACAATCGAGTCAAATTTTAATACGGTTTGAAGTCTGATGCTGCTGAAAAATATATTCGGAATACTGATTATCCTTCTCAATGCCGCCGGAGTTGCCTATCTGGGGTATCTGGGGGTGAAAAAGGCGCTCGATGCCGTAAACGCAACGTCCCAAACCGCTGTTGTCAGGAAAAAAGAGGCGAGGCAGGAAGAAGGGAGCAAAGAAGACGTGTTCAACGAGAAGGATTTTCAAAAGGATGACGACCTGATCGATGATTTCGACCTGACGGACTTTGATGACCTTGATTTCGATGATCTGGACTAAAAACACCGCACTCATCAACGGGATGCCGGGTATTAGCCGTTAGCTAACACCTAACTGCTTTCATATAACGGTCATGTCCAGACGGACACAACGAATGATGAAAGATCACCATGAAGAACATGAAGTTCATGAAGATTTTGCTTCAGTTCCTTCATGGCCTTCATGGTAAAAATGTTGTTCTTTAATATAAAAATTATCCGGTTTTGCGGCGTTTCTGCCATTTTTTGTTTTTGTTTTTCTGTTTAACGGGAGCGCATTTGGTGGTAACGGCACCGCTGCCCAGAAGTTCTTCCACCTCTTTCAGAAAATCCGGGTCACATGCGACGCTGCAGTCCTCCGGCAGCTGTACGATCACCCGGGGCTTGTCCGGTACGGCAACCGCGATATATGCGGAGCATTCCCCCGGATACCGGTCGGCAATGCGTTTCAGGCGTGCCACTGTCTCCTTGTCACAGGAAGATGCATCCAGTTGTATGACCATACTGGCGGTCCATTCCTGTTCCGCCTGCTCTATGGGGATAATTTTTTCAGCAATCAGGTTTGTGGAACTCTCCCGTTTCTGTACGCTTCCCTCCACCAGAACCGCTGCCTCTTCTTTTATCAGGTTGTGTGCGTCCACATATGTATCCGGGAACACTACTACTTCCGTACCGCCCCGGGTATCCTCGATCATGGCGAACGCCATCATATCCCCTTTTTTGGTTTTCAACTCCTTCACAGGACGGATAATCCCGCCCATCCGCACACTTCTCGAATCGGTACATTCCTCGAGTGTATCAGATGCGGCATTGCAGTATTTTTGGATCAGTGCTTCGTACTTTTCAAGGGGATGCCCGGTAAGGTAAAACCCGAGGGATTCCTTTTCGTACAAAAGAAGTTCAGGTTCCTCCCATTCCTCTATGGCGGGCATCCGGGAAACAGGGGCGGGGAGATTCACACCGATGTCCGTGTCGGAGAACAGATCGAGCTGGCAATCCGCCTTTTCCTTATGGATTCTGGCCCCGTGATCAATGGCTTCTTCCAGGCAGGCGGCCATCCGGCTCCTTTTGTCACCTGTGGAATCAAACGCCCCGCACTTGATCAACGATTCAAGCACTTTTTTATTGGCTTTTCCCGGCCCCACTTTTTCACAAAAATCAAAGATGGACTCAAATCGTCCCTGTTCGTTGCGGGCTTTTATGATTTCTTCTATGGCCGCCTCTCCCACATTTTTCACCGCTGCAAGGCCGTACCGGATCCGGTTGTTGTCCACAGAAAAATTGGCCGCACTTTCGTTGATGTCCGGCGGCAGAATTTCAATATCATGGGTTTTGCACTCATCCAGATATTTGAGGATGTTGTCGGTATTGTTCATCTCGCTGGTCATCAATGCGGCGATAAACTCCACCGGGAAATGGGCCTTGAGATAGGCGGTCTGGTAACTGATCAGTGCATATGCCGCGCTGTGGGACTTGTTGAACCCGTACCCGCCGAATTTTTCCATAAGATCGAAAAGCTTTGCCGCATTCGTAAGATCGAGCCCGTTTTCTTCGGCCCCTTTCATGAAAAGCTTGCGGTGTTCCTCCATCATGTCGAGCTTCTTTTTTCCCATAGCCTTGCGGAGCCCGTCCGCATCCGCCATGGAATAGTTGGCCAGGAGTCCTGCGATCTTCATCACCTGCTCCTGGTAGAGGATGACCCCGTAGGTCTCTTTCAGGACCTGTTCCAGCTGGGGAAAAAGATACTCCACCTTTTGGCGGCCGTGTTTTCTTTCCACGTAGGAATCCGCCATTCCGCTCTCAAGGGGCCCGGGCCGGTACAACGCCACAAGAGCCACGATGTCGGTAAAATATTCCGGTTTCAGCCTCCGGATCAAATCCTTCATTCCCGAGCTTTCAAGCTGGAAAACCCCGGTGGTGTCAGCGGCCCGTAAAAGTTCAAAGGTCTTTTCATCATTGAGGTCCAGGTTGTCGATATCCGGCACCGTCTTACCGGACTGCCTGAGTACTTCAAGGGTATTCTTGATCACCGTGAGGTTCCGCAATCCGAGAAAATCGAATTTTACCAGCCCGATTTTTTCCACATAATTCATGTCGAACTGGGTAAGCGTCTCTCCCTCTTTCCCTTTATAAAGCGGCAGATAATTCACCAGGGGCTTGTCGCCGATCACGACCCCGGCGGCGTGGGTGGAGGCATGACGGGGCAGGCCTTCCAGAAGCTGTGAAATTTCCAGCATTTCATGCTTGGTTTCATTTTCCGACGCCTTTTCCCGGATCCGGGGCACATCTTCGATGGCGCTTTTGAGGTTCTTGGTGTTGTCCGGGATCATTTTGGCGATCTCGTCCACCTCCGGGAGCGGAACTCCGAGCGCCCGGCCCACATCCCGGATCACGGCTTTCGCCTTGAGCTTTCCGAATGTAATGATCTGACAGACATTCTCTCCCCCTCCGTACCGCTGGACCACATAATTGTATACCGCCTCCCGGCCTTCGATGCAGAAATCCACGTCAATATCCGGCATGCTGATCCGGGAGGGGTTGAGAAACCGTTCGAAGATGAGTCCGTGTTCAATGGGGTCAATGGCCGTAATATCCAGTGAGTACGCCACCATGCTGCCGGCGGCCGATCCCCTGCCCGGACCTACCGGCACACCGATTTTTCTGGCATGTTCGATGAAATCGGCCACGATGAGAAAGTACCCGGGAAATCCCATGTCCAGAATCACTCCGATTTCATACGCGATCCGGTCCCGGTAGACCTGCTCATCCAGGTTCGGATTCCGGGCTCTGGTCAGTTGGAGTTTTTCTTCAAACCCCTTTTCCACCTTTTCCCTGAAAATTTCATCCTCGGATTTATCCGCCCGGCAGTCAAACCGGGGGAAATGATATACTTTATCGTCAAATTCCACATTGCACCGGGATACAATCTCTCCGGTATTTTCCACCGCTCCCGGGTAATCGGCAAAAGACTCGATCATCAGCTCGGGGGACTTGAAAAACAGCTCATCCGAGTCAAACTTGAACCGGTTGCTGTCCGCCAGGGTGTCCCCTGTCTGTACGCACAGCAGCACCTCGTGGGCCCTTTTGTCCTCCCGGGAGAGATAGTGGCAGTCGTTGGTGGCCACCATGGGCACGGAAAGCCGCCCGCTCATGTCGTACAAGCCCTGGTTCACCTTGTGCTGTATCTCCATCCCGTTCTGCTGAATTTCAAGGTAGAAATTGTCTTCCCCGAAAGTGGAAAGGTAGGTTTCCACCTTCCGGTCCGCCTCTTCCGGCCGATTCTGCATGATGAGCTTGGGGATCTCCCCCTTGAGGCACGCCGAAAGAGCGATCAAGCCTTCTGAATAGGTTTTCAAAAGTTCGTGGTCCACCCGCGGTTTATAGTAAAACCCCCGGAGCTGGGCAATGGAGACCAGATTGCACAGGTTGGCATATCCCTGCCTGTTTTTGGCAAGAAGAACCAGATGACTCAATTCCTTGTGATCATAGCTGGTTTTTTTGTCGATGGTCCGGGGCGCTACATACACCTCGCATCCGATAACCGGTTTTATATTGTTCCGGACCGCCGTTTCGTTGAACTGGGCAACGCCGAACATGGTACCGTGGTCGGTGATGGCCACCGAATCCATACCGAATTCCCGGCAGCGGGGGAAAAGATCTTTAAAGCGGATCGCCCCGTCCAGCAGGGAATATTCCGTATGAACGTGCAGATGGTAAAACGTTGAAGAAAGATCGCTCATGTGCGTTCTCCGTGCCCTCCCCTCACGGGGCGGGGCGAGTTCAAAACCGGTTTACTGTTTGGAATCCACTGTATAGTTGGGGGCTTCCTTGGTGATCACCACATCATGCACATGGCTTTCCCGCAGCCCGGCTGCGCTGATTTTGACAAACCTGGCATTTTCCCTGAGCTCGTCAATGGAATTTGCCCCCACATATCCCATTCCCGCCTTGAGGCCGCCCAGCATCTGGGTCAGGTTCTCCCGGACGGTTCCCCTGTAGGGGATCCGGCCCACAATCCCTTCGGGAACCAGATCTTCATCCTCGCTGCTGTCTTTCTGGTAATACCGGTCGCTTGAGCCTTTCTTCATGGCTTCAACAGAGCCCATCCCCCTGTATGCCTTGTAGGATCTGCCCTGGTAGATGACGATTTCCCCGGGACTTTCCTTTGTTCCGGCAAGCAGGCTGCCCAGCATGACAGAATGGGCACCGGCTCCGATGGCCTTTGCAATGTCCCCGGAATATTTGATACCCCCGTCCGCAATAATCGGGATGCCGGTTTCGTCGGATACCTCCCTGCAGTTGAGAATCGCCGTGAGCTGAGGGGCGCCCACTCCGGCCACGATCCGGGTCGTGCATATCGACCCCGGTCCGATTCCGATTTTTACCG
>JAIPEK010000061.1 GCA_021737205.1 Desulfarculaceae bacterium | reverse complement strand
TAATTTCATAAATCAGTTGAAGATGCCTGGGGATCACCTTTTCCACAACCGAAAGGGGCCATTTCTCCAGAGCCTCGGGCAGCAGGGTATGGTTGGTATACCCCAGGGTCGCGTTGGTGATCTCCCATGCCTTTTCCCACTCCAGTCCGTGCTGGTCTATAAGCGCCCGCATCAGCTCGGCCACGGTAAGCGCGGGATGGGTATCGTTGAGCTGGATGGCCGCCTTCTGGGGAAACTCGTCAAAATGATCGTGATTTTTAAGGAAGATCCGGATGATATCCTGCACCGAGCAGGAGACCAGAAAATACTCCTGGATAAGCCTCAACTCCTTTCCGGACTCCTTTGAATCGGACGGATAGAGAATTTTCGATATGGTTTCCGACTTGATCTTGTCTTCCACCGCCTTGAAATAATCCCCGTCATTAAATATCCGGATATCAAAATTGGTGGAAGCCCATGCGGAAAAGAGCCGCAGCCGGTTCACGGTCCCTCCCCCGTACCCGGAAATCAAGACGTCATGGGACCGGCCCACAATCAGTTGCCAGTTCTCCCAAACCGGATTGTACTCCCCGTTGGTATCCCTGGAATCGGATATCCGGCCGTATACCGGCACCAGGCATTTCTCCCCGAACCGGCCGATAAGCCATGGCGAAGATCGGTTGGGCCAGTAATCCGGCGCCTCCTTCTGGTAACCGTTCACGATCAGCTGCTTGAAAAGGCCGTAATCGTAATTAATTCCGTAGCCGAAGCCGGGCATGTCCATGCCGGCAAGAGAATCGAGAAAACAGGCGGCGAGCCTCCCCAGGCCGCCGTTTCCCAGGGCCGGATGGGGTTCTTCCTCCACCAGTTCGTCAAGATCCCAACCACTGTCCCCCAGATACCTGCGGCACTTTTCATAGATTCCCAGGTTGATGAGGTTGTTGGCAAGAAGACGCCCGGTGAGGAACTCCATGGAAATGTAATAGAGCCGCTTGACGTCCCGGTCCCGATACCTCTGCTGGGTTTCGATATCGATATCGATCAGATACTTGCGTATCCCCGAAGAGACCGCGTTGAACATATCCTTTTTTGTCGCATCCCTGCGTCTTTTGCCCAGATAATACCGAAGGTATTGATATATAGAGTCGTCAAGTCCTGTAAAATCAAAATACGCCATAGTTTTTTCCTGATTGTTCCTTCAATTGTATAATCTTCCATTTTATACAATACAAAGCGGAATGGCAAACTGAATATATACAATACAAAAATCCCTTTTCCCGTTACACGGATTGTTGTATACTTGATTTCAATTCAGCAAGGAGTCCGTTTATGCCGAAAACAACCTACTGGGCTGACAATTATGTGGAAAAACTCTCCAGTGCCGGAGATGCCCTTTGCACCATCAAGCCCGGTCAACGCGTCTTTATCAGTTCTTCGTGCGGGGAGCCCCAGCATCTTGTCAAAGAGCTGTCCAGGCTCTCCTCCAAATTCACCGATCTTGAAATCATACGCCTTTTAAGTCTTGAGAGCACACCGCTCACCCTGATTGCCAACCGCTCTCACTCAAGACTTTTCAATATCCGGTCATTTTACCTCGGGTCCGCCGCTTCCAAAAAACTCAACCGGGACCAGCGGTTTATCACGCCCATCAACATCTCCAGCGTTCCCAGGCTGTTCAAGACGAGAAGGGTCCATCTCAATGCCGCCCTGGTCCAGGTATCACCGCCGGATGATTTCGGATGGATGAGCCTGGGCATATCCGTGGATATTGCAAAAGCCGCCTGCGAGGCAGCGGATACGGTCATATGCCAGGTAAACTCCATGATGCCCAGGGTACTGGGGCGCAGCTTCATTCACGTGAACAGCGTGGACCATATCGTGGAGCATGAAGAAGAACTTCTCACCATACAGAAAAACCCGGAAACCGAAAGCGCCAACCTGATCGCCAAACACATTTCCGCCCTCATCGAAGACGGGGCCACGCTCCAGACGAGCCTGGGGACCTCTCATCAGGCCACCATGCTGGCCCTTGCCGACAAAAACGACCTGGGCATTCACACCCAGTATATCACCGATGATATCATGCGGCTTGTGTCCATGGGGGTGGTCACCAACCAGTGCAAGGGATTCAACGACGACAAGCTGGTGGCAAGCAGCGCTGTGGGTTCCTCGCTTCTGTACCAGTTCCTGGATGACAATCCGGCCATCGAGTTCCATCCGTCCGAATATGTGAATGATCCGGGCATCATCGCACGCCACAATACCATGACGTCCATGCACACGGCCATGGCCATAGACCTTTCCGGGCAGGTGGCGGCGGACGCCCTCCCCTACAACAATTTTTCCGGCGTTAACGGCATGATGGACTTCATAAGGGGAACCGCCATGTCCCCCAACGGAAAATCGATTCTCATGCTCACGTCCACCTATGACAACGGCAAAAAAAGCCGGATCGTACCGAACCTTGACAGCATGGCTGTTGTGGTTCCCAGGGGGGATGCCCAGTTTGTGGCCACGGAATACGGAGTTGTCAATCTGTTCGGGAAAAACATACAGGAAAGATCGCTGGCCCTTATCAGTATCGCCCATCCTGATTTCCGCGAAGAGCTTTTCCAGGCGGCCAAAGATCTCGACATGATCGACATCGAACGCAAATTCAAAGAATCCATCCGGGGGGTCTATCCGCTCAAACTGGAAGAGACCATCACCGTAAACGGGACAACAATAAAAATCAGGCCGTCCAAACCGGTGGATGAAAGGGGCATTCAGGAACACTATTACTCCATGAAAAGAGAAGACATCGTCTCCCGTTTTTTTCATGAAAAAACCGCTTTTTCCCATGACCAGATCGACTCCACATTTGAAATTGACTATGTGAACGACCTGACACTTGTGGCTGTCACCGGAGAGCTCGGTTTTGAGAGGATCATCGCCGTGGGAGAATACCTGCGCAACCCGGTTGCCAACATGGCGGAAATCGCATTTTCCGTGATCCAGGAATACCAGGGTGTAGGGCTTGCCAAAAAAATGCAGAAAAAACTTGCCGAAGCAGCCAGGGACAACGGCATCAAAGGGCTTATCGCCTACACATCCCCGGAAAACAAGAGCATGAAAAAACTGTTCCACGATCTTGAGTACAAGGTGTACTCGGAGTACGAGGATGACATGCTGATTCTATACTGTTATTTTTCCGAACCCGTCCGGCAGCCGTGACAGCAGAAACAAGGAGCGGGATTTGAAACATAAAAATCCGGATGCGGCCCGTGCTGTTATCATCTTCGCCAAAGCACCTGAAAAGGGAAAAGTGAAAACCAGGCTCGCCCGGGACATGGACGAGGATTTTGTGGTCTTTTTATACGGAAACCTTGTGGAAAAGACCCTCGAAACCGTGCGTCAGACCCCTTTTGTGCCGATCGTCTGTTTCTCTCCGGCAGAAAAAGAACAAATCATGAAAAACTGGCTCGGCCGGCACGTTTCCTATTTGGTTCAAAGAGGAGAGGATCTGGGCCAACGAATCTCCGTCGCCTTCAGGGCCTCTTTTGAAAAAGGGTTTTCACAGGTCCTCGTGATCGGTTCCGACATACCGGGCATCGAACCGAACCATCTGGAAGAAGCTTTTTCGCTTTTACAAGAAAATGACGCCGTCATCGGCCCTGCATATGACGGGGGGTACTGGCTGATCGGGTTCAACAGAAACGGATTTTCACCCCATGTGTTCGCGGATATCCCCTGGAGCACGGACCATGTGCTGGGCGACACGATGGAAAAATGCGCCGGATTGGGCCTGAGCGCAGCTCTTGCCGCAAAACTGAGGGACATAGATACAGTGCAAGACCTTAACCTCCTGTGGCGGGACATACAGCGGTAATGGCGTCAACGGTTTTTTCGATGCCGAGAGTCCCGGTATTCAGCGCAAGATCATAGTTGTTCAAATCGGATATGGATGCGTTAAAATACTTTCTAACAAACGATCGTCTTTGGGATTCGGTGTTGATGATCTGCCGCTTGGCCTCTTCCATGGAAATACCGGACCGTTCCGCAACATTCCGGGCTCGAACGTCGAACGGGGCGTAAATCCGTACACTGATCCGTTTGTCCTGCTGTAGAATAAAATTCGCCCCGCGTCCGACTACCACGCTTTTGCCGTGCATCCCGATGGTTCCGATCACTTTCATCAAATGCTTCATATACTGATCCGGCCACAGGTACCGTTCATCCACCAGGGAGGCGATCAGGTTTTCAAGGGTATTGAGTCTCCTCTCATCCAAGGTTTCCACGAACCGGACACTGACCTTGATGTCCTCGGCCATTTCATGAACCACCTCCTGGTGAAACAGGTCAAATCCGAGTTTTTCCGCCAGTTTTTCCGCCACAAGGGTCCCCCGGGACCCCGCCTCCCTGGACATGGTCACCACTGAAGCGGCAGGCATTTTTTTCCCGGCCTTTTCCGTTTTCCGGTATTCCCATTTCCTGATTTGTTCTTCAATAATCTGGTTGACGGACCGTTTGCGTGTCTCCATAACGACCTCCTTTTTGCATAATGATTTATGCAGGTAAAAAGGGTAAAAGAAACCGATCAAATACCGCGACGGTACAGTGCTGTTTCCATCGTCTAATAGACAGGTGTCAAAGCAGTTACGAACCTTCCGACTATATTATATCGTCAAAACCGCAGGTTCTGTCAAGTCCGCAGGACAAATAATCCAGTTCAGTAAAACCTTGCCAGCCGATACGGCGGAACGCCTGCAAAAAAAAGAAGGAGCAGAATCCAGTTGCAAACGGTGGTATAGATAATACCCTGACTCTCCCACCGCCGGGCGGATGTTTTTACCGCATGCCGTAAAATCACCGGGCGGACATGGTTCTGCCGGATTTTCCGCATCAGTCCCACATCCTCCATCAACGGCCAGTCCGGGTATCCCGACACCCGATCAAACCAATCTCTTTTGATGAAGATGCCCTGGTCTCCGTATGGCAAGCGGGTCATCCTCGAACGCAGAGAAGCAACCTTTTCAATAATACGAAACACCGTTTTCGTGCTATCGATTTTCAGATCGAAGGCGCCGCAACCCAATTCGGCGCTGCGTCCGCATGCAGCCCGCAAAAGCTTCCACGCCACGTCATCCATGACCGTGTCCGCGTGCAGAAACAGCAGGAGCTCACCTTTTGCATGTCCGGCGCCGGTGTTCATCTGGACTCCCCTGCCCTTTTCCGACCGGACGGCGACCACCTTTTCAAGATTTCTGTATCTCTCTTTTATGGCGGCAATGGTGGTCGCTTGTGGGTGCCCGTCCGATACAATGATTTCCGTTTCTCTCATGTCCGGCAGATTCAAAAGGCTGTCCAGGGCCGTGTTGATCCGTTCCTCTTCCCTGTACACCGGTATAATGACGGATATGGTGCAGGAGGTCATCGATTCTTTACCTTCCATGGAATGCTCACATCATCAAAAGCAGGCTCACCGCCATCACTGCCATACCTGAAATAAGACCGACCAGGCTGTCGTGTCCTTTTCCGTAGGCCCGGCTTGTGGGCAAAAGCTCATCCAGGCTGATATACACCATGATCCCGGCCACCCCGGCAAACAAAATGCCCATCACTTCAGGCGGCACCACCCCGCTGCCGCCGGCCGTGAAACGCCGGATCAGCATAAAGGCGATCAGGGCCCCCACCGGTTCGGAAAGACCGCTCATCACCGAATAGAAAAACGCCCGTTTCCGGTTTCCGGTGGCATAGTAGATGGGAACCGAAACACTGATCCCTTCGGGAATGTTGTGCAGCGCAATGGCAACGGCAATGGCGACCCCGAGCCCCGGGTCTTCCAGGGCGGCCAGGAACGTGGCCAGTCCTTCGGGAAAGTTGTGAATGCCGATGGCAAGGGCGGTAAAAAGTCCCATTCGCAAAAGCTTTCTGTCTGACGCGTGTCCGACCGTCTGCATGGCGGAAGCGTCATCTGAAAGCGCGGTTTCTTCCTTTTTGTGAATCTCGTGGGGATTTTCCGCCTCCGGTATGAACGTGTCGATCAAGCCGATCAGCAGAATACCGGAAAAAAATGCGCCCACATTCATCCACTGGCCCCAGTATTCCCCGTACGCCCGGGCCAGGCTTTCCCCGCCTTTCAGCAGAATCTCCACAAACGAAACATACAGCATCACCCCTGCGGAAAATCCCGTGGATATGGAAAGAAAGCGGTAGTTGGTGGTTTTGGCGAAAAACGCAATCGCACTGCCGATACCGGTGGTCATCCCGGCAAAAACCGTCAGGCCCAGTGCCGGCCAGAAATTTTCCATAGCTTCCGATTCCATTGTTGAAAAAATTCAAGATTCACATAAAATCCGATTTTATCACTAGAAGCCAAAGTGCGCAATCGATTCAAAAAACCGGGTGTTTTTCCGCTTTCAAAAATTCAGGTTCTTATGATACAGTTGGTCGCATGAACCAGTCAACCGCCGGGATGAAAGTGTCCGAGACCGACGCGCAAACGGTCTTCTCGTTTACAGGAGATCTCGATGTCCACGGGGCAGCCGCAATCTGGCGTTCCGCCACGGAACACGCCCGCGCCGTCCAAGAAAATCGGCTCACATTGGACATGGGGGGAGTTCGCACGTTTGATTCGGCCGGAGCCGGGCTTTTGTTTGCACTGGAACAATCCGTTCCTGAAAACGTTACTGTGGAATATCTCCACATGAACAAGATGCAGAGCAGCACGCTTGATCTTTTCCGAAAAAACTATATCGACCCGGAAACAATTCTCACGGGAAAGCAGAAACAGGACATCGCCACATTTACCGGTAAAAAGACGATCTTGTTTTTCAAAGAACTTTTCGATGCAGTGGTATTTACAGGAGAGCTTTCCCGGGCCATGTTCAAAAGCATTGTCAATCCCCGTCTTTTCCGGTGGCAAGAGTGCGCGGCCGTGTTTGACCGCGCCGGTATCAACGCCCTTTTCATCGTAGGACTGATCAGTTTTATCGTGGGACTTGTGATGGCGTTTCAGGCGGCTATTCCCATGCGGATGTTCGGCGCCGAGATTTATGTGGCCGACCTGATCGGGCTTGCCATGACCCGGGAACTCGGTCCGCTGATGACCGCCATAGTCCTTGCCGGACGGTCCGGCTCCGCATTTGCGGCGGAAACCGGGACCATGAAAATCAATGAAGAGATCGACGCCCTGTATACCATCGGGATCGACCCGGTGTTTTTCATCGTGGTGCCGAGGGTATTTGCAGCGGCAATCGCCACACCGCTTCTAACGGTTTTCTCGGATTTCATAGGCATGGCCGGCGGTGGCATCGTTCTTCTGACGATGGATCATCCCATATCCGCCTACACGGCCCAGATTATCAGCCGGGTAACCAGCATGGACATGATCGGCGGATTGATCAAATCGGTTGTCTTCGGTATACTGATTGCCGGCACCGGCTGTTTCAGGGGACTTCAGACCGAGTCCGGCCCCGGCGGTGTGGGGGTTTCCACCACGAAATCCGTGGTCAGTTCCATCGTGATCATTGCAGTGGCGGATGCCCTGTTTTCCATTTTGTACTATATTCTCGAAATTTGACGGGCGGGAAAAGGAGCTGGAAGATCCCAGATGGCGACCGATGCAGTCATAACAGTGGAAAATCTAACAGGAGGTTATCCGGGGGCGGTACTCTTTGAAAACATATCATTCCGGGTGCACAAAGGGGAACGGTTTGTCATCCTGGGCGGCTCCGGCTGCGGCAAAAGCACCCTTTTGAAGATCATGACCGGCCTTTTAAAACCCATTGCCGGGAAAGTGAAAATCAAGGGGCGGGAAATCCTGGCCGGCAACAGGAGCAATCAGACAGGGCTTTTGCAGCATGCAGGGGTGATGTTTCAGAACGGGGCGTTGTTCGGATCCATGAATCTCATTGAAAATGTCAAGCTTCCATTAAAGGAACACACCGGGCTTGATCATAATGCCATGAACATGATCGCCTTGATGAAGCTGAAACTGGTGGGTCTTGAACGGTTTGCCGACTATATGCCGGACCGGATCAGCGGAGGAATGAGAAAACGGGCCGCCATTGCCCGGGCCATGGCCCTCGACCCGGAAATCCTTTTTCTGGATGAGCCCTCTGCCGGGTTAGACCCGGTCACATCCGCCCAGATTGACCGGCTGATACTCGATCTGTCCAAAACACTCGGCATCACGTTCATCGTGGTCACCCATGAACTGTCCAGTATCCTAATGATCGGACAAAGGGCGATCATGCTGGACAGCAAAGAGAAAGGCATTGTTGCCGAAGGGGACCCGGACACGCTGAAAAGCCTGCACGAAAACAGGAAGGTATTTGCTTTTTTCAACCGACAAACGGATGAGGCATAATGAACGATCATATCAAATTTTTCAAAATCGGGATTTTCGTTTTGTCTGCAGCGTTTCTCCTGTTTGCCGGCCTGATTTATCTGGGTGCGGGAGACTATTTCAAGGAAAAAAATTATGCGGAAACCTACTTCAACGGTTCGGTCCAGGGCCTGGATGTCGGATCGCCGGTCAAGTACAGGGGCATGCAGATCGGTTCGGTGGCTTCCATTCAAAGTGCGTCCGCCCGATACCACGAAGACAGTCCGTATATCCTTGTCACCTTCACCATCAAGGACACCTCGATTTTCGGTGCGGACAAACAGGCGATCCAAAAAGCAGTGGATAACGGCCTCCGGGTCAATCTCGGCCTGCAGGGGCTTACCGGGGCGGCGTATCTTGAAACCAACTATTTTGAAAAGGGGAGAATCGAGGACATCCCGGTTCCATGGAAGCCCCGGTACCCTTACATCCCGTCTGTCCCCGGCAAGATCAAGCGTCTCACAGAATCCGTGGACCATATCCTGAAAAACATGGAAAAAATTGACCTCAAGCGAATTACCGTCAATCTGAACTCACTGCTTGAGAGACTGGATACAAAAGTGGAAGCGGTGGATACCGAAAAAGTGAGCCACACGGTGACTTCCCTGGTCTCGGAAATGCGGGAGACCAACATGCAGCTTTCTCAAGCGGTGAAAAAATTCAACACCCAACCGGTATTGGATCACACCCTCTCGCTTATCAGAAAAATCAACCGCATCGTGGAAAATATGGAACAGCCTCTCACCACGTTTGCAGCCGACCTTGAAACCACCGGGAAAAATTCCAAATCCGCAAGCGCGGACGCAAAAACCCTGGTAAAAGAGCTCGATGAGTCCCTTTCCGGGATACCGGCTGCCGTAGATTCCGTGGAAAAGGCCGCAGACCGGATCAATGAAACCGTATACTTTCACAAGCACGATCTGAGGACCATTCTTGAAAATCTAAAGACCATGTCCTCGAATTTAAAAGAGATCAGTGAGAATCTGAAAACCTATCCCGGATCGATTCTCTTCAATGCACCGCCCGAAAAGATCAACCGAGCTCAACAAAAGGAGTGACCCGTGTTTAAACCGGCAAACAACCCCATAGTTTTATTTGCAGTGATTTTCGCACTGGTACCGGTATTGTTTTCCGGATGCCTGCTAAACGGCGAAAACTCGAACCATCTCAAGTCCTTTTACACATTTACCGTGGCACCGGCGGGTTCCGTGTCACAAGAACCTGTAACGGACGGCAAGCTCTTTGTCATGGATTTTACCATATCCCCTGAGTACGGCGGTAATTCCTTTGTATACAAGAAGAATAACCGGCTTATTACCGACTATTACAACAGATTTCTCGTTCCCCCTGAAAAACTGATAAAAGAGAAGTGCGCATCCAGGATGGACAGGACCTCCATATTCAACGCGGTGTTTACGGACAACCGGGTTCTGCCGCCGGAATTCATTCTTTCGGCCAGGATCACGGAACTGGTCTGTGACATTTCTCAAAGACAGACCCCCGTGGCCGCCATTGAAATCAACTTTCTTCTGATCCGGCATGACACTTCCGACGACATCATCCTCAACACCACTGTCAAGGCGGAAAGAACTCT
>JAIPEK010000060.1 GCA_021737205.1 Desulfarculaceae bacterium | reverse complement strand
ATGATTACAACTCTTATCTGCGCTCCACTTTCGGGGAAAGGGTCCAGAAGATCGTGTTCGATTCCGGGCTCACCTGTCCGAACCGGGACGGCACCCTCTCCTCGGGCGGCTGCAACTACTGCAATTCAACAGGTTCCGGTACCGGGGACTTCGGGCGGGGAAAAACGATCAAAGAGCAGTTGGAAGAGGGGAAGGAGGCCATGTGGAAACGGTACAAGGCAAGGAAGTTCCTGGCCTATTTTCAGTCGTATACCAATACCTATGCTCCTTTGGATCATTTGAAATCCATGTTCGATCAGGCCTTGTCCTCCGAGGGGATGGCGGGTATGGCAGTGGGAACCCGCCCGGACTGCGTGGACGAGGAAAAACTCGATCTTCTGGCTTCCTATACGGACGATTACCTGGTATGGATCGAATATGGGATTCAGTCCGTGCATGACAAAACCCTGGCCCTGATCAACCGGGGCCACGATTTCGACTCTTTCCGCCGGGCCGTCCAAATGACCCGGTCAAGGGGCATCCATGTGTGCGCCCACGTGATCCTGGGGCTTCCCGGGGAAGATCCGCGGATGATGAAAGAAACAGCCGAGATGCTCGGCAGACTTGGCGTTGACGGGGTGAAAATTCATCTCCTTTATGTGATCCGGGGAACCCGGTTGGCCGGGATGTGGCAAAACGGCCGCTATACCTGCATGGAACAGGAGGAATACGTTCAGGCGGTGTGCGATTTCCTTGAAAGGCTTCCGGCTGATGTGGTGATCCAGCGTCTGACAGGTGATCCCCACCCGGAGGAGCTTATCGCCCCCCAATGGTCGAGGCGGAAAAACGAAACCCTGAAAATGATCCGGGACCGGCTGAAACAGCGGGATACCCGGCAGGGGAAAAAGGCGGGTCCGGCAACGCAGTGACCCATTTCTTTTATCCCGGCCGGAGTGACGTTTCAGCGCGTTTTTTATCGATAGATTCTTTGTCCAGGGTCATTTGGCGTTCAACGGTTTTTCCTCCGTCATGGAAAGAGATATCCGTTTTCTTTCCACATCCACTTCCAGCACGGTAACAATTACCTTCTCCCGGACGGAGACGATTTCACCGGGGTCTTTGACATACCGGTCAGCCAGCCGGCTGATGTGGACAAGTCCGTCCCGGTGGACGCCGATATCCACAAAAGCGCCGAACGCTGTCACGTTGGTTACAATGCCGGGAATTTTCATTCCCGGCAGCAGATCCTTCATATCATGGACCGTGTTATCGAAGGAGAATGGCTGAAAAGCTTCACGCGGATCCCGGCCCGGCCGGGAAAGTTCGCCTGCAATATCTTCAAGTGTGGGCAGGCCGATCGTCTCGGTCACGTAACGGGTCAAATCGATTTTTTCGATCTTCCCGGCATCCATCATCAGCTCCTTGATACCGGTGCCCGCATCTGCGGCCATCTGTTCCACAACCGGGTAGGATTCCGGGTGGATCCCGCTTCTGTCCAGTGGATGATCGCTTTGGATAAGCCTCAGGAACCCGGCTGCCTGTTCAAAAGTTTTCGGGCCGAATCCAGGGACTTTCAGAAATTCTCTTCTGGATTTGAAGGGGCCTTTTTCCTCCCGGTAGCGGACCATGTTGCCGGCAATGGCGGAGTTCAGGCCGGAGACCCTGGCAAGGAGCTCCCGGCTTGCCGTACCGGCATCCACCCCGACCCGGTTCACGCAGGATATGACCACGTCGTCCAGTGCTTTTGAAAGTTTTTGATGGTCCACATCATGCTGGTACTGGCCCACTCCGATAGATTCCGGGGGCAGTTTCACAAGCTCTGCAAGAGGGTCCAGAAGTCTTCTGCCGATGGAAACCGCTCCCCTGATCGTGATGTCCTGATCCGGAAATTCTTCCCTTGCGGTTTTGGACGCCGAATATACGGAAGCGCCGCTTTCGTCCACCATGATCACATCGATATGTTCTTCAAGTCCTGTGGATCTGATAAAGGTTTCGGTCTCCCGGCCGGCGGTTCCGTTGCCAACGGCAACTGCTTCAATCCGGCAGGTTTCCACCCTTTCGCGTATGGTTTCCGCCGCATTACGGGCGGCTTTGTCTCCCTGGTGGGGGAAAATCACATCATGTTGCAAAAGGGTTCCCTGTGCGTCAAGGCAGACCATCTTGCAGCCGGTCCGAAATCCCGGATCTATGGCGAGAATCCGTTTGGGCCCCAGGGGCGGTTCCATCAGCAGTTCTTTCAGGTTGCCGGCGAAAATATCAATAGCTTCCCGGTCCGCTCTGCTTTTGAGTGCATTTTTGCATTCCTTTTCAATGGATTTGGACAAAAGTCTTTTGTATCCGTCCGTTACAGCCGCCCTGACCTGCCGGGCCGAAGCGGAGTTGTTTTTTACGTACCGTTTTTCAATCGGTTCAATCGCTTTTTCCTCTTCAGGCAGCACCCGGACGGAAAGCACACCTTCGTTCTGCCCCCTGAACATGGCCAGAATCCTGTGCGACGGGGCTTTGAATGCCTTTTCCGACCATTCGAAGTAGTCCCTGTACGTTTGGCCTTCGTCCTCTTTTCCTTTCTTTACGGTGGAGTGAATCAGGGCCGTGCGGGTAAACAGTTCCCTCACGGATTTGCGGATCGGGATATCTTCACAAATGGTTTCGGCTATGATATCGCGTGCGCCGGAAAGTGCTTCTTCGGGGGATGCCGGTGTCTTGCCGGGCAGAACATAGGATTCGGCTTCGGTCACAGGATCACGAGAGGACTGTGCCAGAAGAAAATCCGCAAGAGGCCCCAGTCCTTTCTCTTTTGCCGCCAGCGCCCGGGTCCTTTTTTTCGGCCGGTATTTTTCATACTTGTCTTCAAGCCCGGCCATGGTGGTTGCATCCCGTACCGCGGCAGCCAGTTCGTCGGTCAAAAGCCCCCGCTCGGACAGGGATTTGAGAACGGCTTTTTTCCTTTTTTCAAGTGCCGCAAGTTGTTCCATCCGGTCCCGGATGCCGGTAATGGCCACTTCGTCCATGGAACCGGTCCTCTCCTTCCGGTACCGGGCGACAAACGGGATGGAGGCGCCTGCTTCCAGCAATTGGATAACCGCCGAGACATTGGATTCGGACAGCCGGGTTTCTTTGCTGATGGTTTTTGCGATTTTCATATGCCCGTAATTATCTGAACTTGTAAATAAAGTCAAACCCGACTTGGTCAACCGGGTTTTTTCGCCGAATATCACGAAAAGGCGTGCCGGCTGGATCAACTCACGCCTGAATTCGGGGAGCGGGAGTTTTTCTTCGAACTCCGGGATGCGGCCCGACTAATCCGTATGCAGCAGGGAGCGGAATCCGGAAGAGTAAAACGGGCTCAAGCTGCCGGATTTGTCTTTCTTGAGGATCATGCATTCGGTATTCTCCAACCGGTTGACAAGCTTGAGTCCCTTGTCAATCTCCATGACCATCAATGCTGTGGCAAGCCCGTCCGCGAAGGTGCAGTCGTCCGCTGCAACCGATGCGCTGACCACGCGGTTTTCCACCGGGCGCCCGGTTCTCGGGTCGATGATGTGGGAAAAGGTTCGGCCGTTGATTTGAATGAAATTGCGGTACGTACCGCTGGTGGCAAGAGCTTGATCTTTCAGGGATACGATCCGGTACGGCGGAGAATCACCGGCTTTGCCTGAAGGATCACTGATGCCGATCCGCCAGTTCTCCCCTTTTGCATTCCGGCCGGAGACAAAGACTTCCCCCCCGATTTCCACCAGATAGCGGTCAAAACCGGAATTCTTTAAAAGGGAGGATACGGCATCCACTCCGAATCCCTTGGCAATGGACCCCAGATCGAGTTCCAGTCCGGCTGTTTTTTTTAAAAGCCCTTTTTCCGACAGGATAACATTGTTGAATCCTGTCCGTTTTAACAAGCGCTCAATTTTCTTGTCGTCAGGTATCCTTCCCGTCTTTTCACCCGGTCCGAAGTTCCAGAGCTCCAGGAGCGGTTTGACGGTTCCGTCCCAGCTTCCGTCAGTGAGGCGGTAAATCTTTTCCGCCTTTTTCACCACCCTGGAAAAGTCCTCGGATATATCCACCCATTCATTTTCATCCGCCCGGTTGAAACGGGAAATTTCACTTTTCGGCCTGAACACGGACATCTGTCGGTTGATCATTTTCAGTTTGACATCGATCTTTTCTTTTAAAAGACGGGCATCGATCCGTTTCCGGGTTGCAACGGTTATATGGTAGGAAGTGCCCATGGTCCGGCCGGAGATGCGGTATGATTTCCAGATGCCCGCACCCGCCTTTGCCGGAAGGATCAGGTATAACAGCACGACTAAAATGACCGCCGGCCGGGAAAAAACGGAATGGAATGCGTTCAAATCGGTTCCTCCTTGCATTTTTAAGTGCGTCCAGTATAACGGAAACTTGAGGTTTTTCAAGACAGCCGTGGACAAAAGGAGATCATTGGAATGGACAGGAACGGATATATCGAAAAGGCATTATCTCTCGGTGCAAGCGATGCCGCATGGATTCCGATACAGGACATCCGGGTGGACGACCGGTTTCCCGGGTACTGTAAAGAGCCCGGATGCAGCGGGTACGGCCGGTCCATGAGCTGTCCGCCCCATGTGATGGGGCCGCAGAAATTCAGAGAATACATCGCCCGGTTTGAAAGCGCGCTGGCATTCAAGTTCGACATCCCCTGGGATATCCTGGTCAGTGATGACCGGTACCCGGTTTTCCGGGTGCTGCATGAAACCGCCACCTCGCTTGAGGCGTATGCAAGACAGGACGGATATGCAAACGCCAAAGCATATGCCGGGGGATCGTGCAAGAATATTTTCTGCAGTGAGCACAAAGATTGCAATGTGCTGTTCGGCACCGGCGAGTGCCGCTACAGGGGGATTTCCACCCAGTCCATGTCCGGAAACGGCGTCGACTTTCAACAGATCGTCAAGTGTCTCAACTGGAATGACGGAGTGGATAAATCCACGGGTGTGATAGCCGGGATCGTTCTGGTCGGATAAAAACAGATGTTGCCGGAGCAGTTGAGGCCGGCTTCGTTTCGTCGGAAATTCAAAAAATGGTGACACCGGCGGAGAATCCATGCTATACAGGGCAGGAAAATCCAATGGAGCTGCTTCGGCTTTATACAAAATGGATTTGTATATCATACAGACGAAAGAAATGGATTGTGATGGATTCAGGTACACCGTACAAAGTTTTCATGCCGGCCCCGTTCTCCCCCGCAATACAGGAGATGTTAAAACCGCGGGTTGAAAATCAAACACCGGCCTATCTTTTTTCTTCCATGTTCTCGGACAGTCTTTTGAAAAGCGGTGAAAAAATTGAATTTTCGTTTTCCCGGAAGTTGCCTGAATGAATTTTAAAGCAAAGATATTTCTGGCCACGCTTTCCATTCTGATCACCACTTTGCTGCTGAATTCCGTGATGAGCATTTTTTCTTTTGAGAAAAACTATGTCTCTTCCCTGATATCCACGTATGAAGTGGCAGGAGGTGCACTGAAGCGGAAAATCGAGCAGTCGTTGAAGCTGGGCAAACCCCTGGACAAATTTCAGGGAATGGACCGGCTTTTTGAAAATATGGCCGAACAGAATCCGCACATTTCCATGATCCGGATCGAAGGGAAAAACGGAAAGGTCCTTTATGAGTATGGGGAGCGCATGCCGGAAGGTTCTTTGGAGGACACCGGACAGGGGAATTATCCTGAAGAGGGCCAAGGGATTGAAACCGTGCCGGCGGACAACCGCTATCTGACCCGGATTCCCCTGGAAGACGCGGACGGGATCGTGGGCCGGCTCTATCTGTCGTTTCCGGAAAAAGTGATCTTTGAAAAAGTCAAGCAGATGGTCATCAGCAACCTGAACATCCTGTGGCCGGTTCTGGTGAGCACCTGTTTCGGCTTGATATTTTTTCTGGCGCTGTTGATTTTCCGGCCGCTTAAAAAAGAACTGGCAGACATATCCGGGCTTTTTGAAGACCGTACCTTACCGGAAAGCGATTCTTTCCCGCCGGCCGGCAGCGAATTGAGCAACCGCCTGTTTGAAGAGACGGACCGGGAAAATTCGGATAATGCATTGATGAACCCCGACCCCTATACAGCGGGATTTGATGTGAGGCAGGTGAGAAGCGAGATGGATATGCTCAAAAATCAGATCGAGTGGTTTATACGTCATTATACCGCCTCCATGGAGAAAATTGAACGGTTGAACCGACAGCAGCGGGAGGTGTTTGATCTGGCAAGGGAACTTGAACAGTGCGGGATGGAGCTTGAAAAAATGAAAACCGATGAAAACCGCCTTTCGATTCAGTCCTTGATCGAAGAGATCGGGTATATCCGGGAGATGCTTTCGCTGATCCGTGAAATCGCGGGGGGTATGGACGATGTATGCGGCCGGAATCCCGTCCGTATGCCGGATGGAGAAAGGGAGAACGGATGAATGTGAAGATGAACCTGCGGATCAAGGTTTTTTTCATTGCCGTGTGCATAATCGTGATCGCCCAGATCGGCTTTTCCGTTCAAAATGTGGAAATTTTTCAAAAAAGCTATATTTCCACCCTGAAAGCAAAGTACGAAAAACTCGGCCATTTTTTAAAATCGGATGTGGAAAGGATTCTGAGGATCGGCATCCCCCTGGGAAAACTGATCAAAATGGAAGAAACCCTGCACCGCACAATGACGTCGGGCAGGGAACTCGAATTTATTGAAATCGTGGACAAGACCGGCAATGTTCTCTATTTTGCCGATCAGGACACCATGGAGCGGGTGGAAAAAGGGGAACGCCCATCCCTCATGAAAAGCCCGGAAACTCTGGCATCCGTCAAACAGGCGGGACTTGTTCCTGATGATACCAATATAAAAATTCCCATTGTTGATCCGGGCAAAAATCAAAAAACGGGCTATATTTATCTTCACATCGATCCCGGAGCCATTGTGGAAAAATCCCGGCAGATTTTTCTTGATATGGTCACGGTGATCCTCACCTCACTTCTGATCACATTCGAACTCCTCGGCTTTTTTGTGGCTTATGAAATCAGCTCCCCGCTTAAAGAAATCTCCAGGACCATGCGGCGTTCATTGAAAAACTATACGCCCATGCCGGTGCAGAGTTTTCTGTTCATGGATGAGCTATGCACGGTGGTGGACCGCTTTAACCGGCACATGCTGAAACTCGGCCATTACCTCACTCCGGTGAAAACGACCCGGAAGTATTTTCCCAAGGTGAAAGAGCGGCTGGAAAAGCGGATAGATAAAGAGGTGAACCTGATTTCCAAGATGGGCAAAGGAGCGGACCCGGCACTTGATGATACGCTGGATGTTTTGACACGGCTTAAAACGAAAATCGGCCGGTACGCTGAAAACCTCAAAGCCTTTCCCGCGCATGCGCCCCTGGAGGAAGATCTGCGGGCCAAATCCCGCCCGGTTCACTACGAATTCATAAGGCCGCTTGTGTTTTTGTTCGTGATGGCGGACGGATTCAGTATCTCGTTTCTGCCCATGTATATCGACACCCTTTACCATCCGTTGCCCGGTATCCCCAGGGAGGTGGTTCTGGCGGTGCCCATCTCCCTTTTTATGCTGACTCTGGCGGTCGGTATGCCGTTGGCGGGTGCAATCACCGACCGCCGGGGCTGGTACTGGCCCCTGATCGCCGGTATTGTGCTGAATGCCTCGGGGCATATGTTCACCGGGCTTTCCACGAACCTTTCCCAGCTGATTGTCTTTCGGTGCATTACCGCAGCCGGTTTTGCCACGGTCTTCATGGCCTGCCAGCAGTTTATCGTGGCCAATACAACCGTGAAAAAGCGTGCCATGGGCATGTCGTCATTTCTTGCCGCATTTTTCAGCGGGGATATCTGCGGGACCGTGATCGGCGGCATGCTGGTGGAACGGATCGGGTATTCCGGGATTTTCTTTTTAAGCGCTGCTTTTTCCCTTCTCACGCTCGGAGTGACTTTCCTGATATTTCACAAACTCCGGGGGGAAAACGATGAAAAGCCCGGAACCTCCGTCTCCCGTGACGGCTTTTCAATAAAAAAGCTGTTCCGGATTTTTCAGGATCCAAAATTCTGTGCCGTGCTCTTTTTCCAGGCCATCCCCGCCAAAATGGTGATGGTGGGGGTGCTGTTTTATTTTGTGCCCCTGTATCTTGAAAATATACAGGTGCTTCAGTCCAACATAGGAAGGATTATTATCTGCTACGGACTGTCCCTTGTTTTCCTGGGGCCTTTGGTTTCAAGGTACCTGGGGAAAGTGCGGCTGAGAAAATACAACATCTTCACAGGCGGCATGATCACAAGCGCCGCCCTGTTGGCTTTTCAATTCAGCCCCGGCAGCCTGACGGTTCTGGCAATCGTACTTTTCATCGGCGTGGCCCATACGTTTTCCATGTCGTCCCAGGCGGCGCTCATCTCCGAGACAAGAGTGGTGAAAAATTTAGGGCCCGGGACGGGGATGGGAATTTTCCGTTTCTGGGAACGGGCGGGCAATATTGCAGGTCCCCTTGTGATGGGATATTGTATCGCACAGCAGGGATATGCCGCCGCCATGACGATTCTCGGAGGTTTCACCCTGGTATGCAGCCTGGTATATATAACGATGCTCAAATGGAAAAGGAAGTAGGGTTCGCTTATGCACAACTATTACGAGTTTCTTGATGAACAGATCAACCACACGATCAATGCCGATGTCGGTTTTACCTGTCTTCTGGCGGATGGAACTTATCCGCTTTCCCAATCGGATCAGGCGCATTTTTCCCAAAAGTACGAAACCATCCGGGAATTTCAGAAAAAGAGCCTGGACCTGTTCAATGCAAGCCTGGCAGGGGAATTCGATCCGGAGGTGGCGCAACTGGTTCTAAATGAGCTGCCGGAAAATTTCGGAAGAGAGTTTCATGCCAAGTTTATGACGCAGAGAAATTTTCTGCCGGCGTTCTTCAGGACCGATGAAGTAGTCCCCGGAAAAATTTCCGAAATCCAGTGTCCCGGGTCCCTGTGGGGGCTTTACGAACAGGTGCATCGGCTGGTTTCCCATTACGGAACCGAATTCGGGGGATCGGTCATTTTCGAAAACGGTCTCGCTCAAGGATTCGCCGAAGCCCTGACAGAGCACCTGCCCGGACCGCCGGTGGTTCACCATCTGCTCGACAATGCCTCGGTTCCGGCAGGTATCCGGTTTTTCATCCGGAAAACAAGGGAATACGGGATCCGGTACTTCGGCTATGACAAAGGGGTTACCCCTTACGACTGCAATTTTGTCCGGTCCCATGCATTTGCCGGCCTTTTTTCGGACAATTTTTTTCAGATGCGGCTTTCCAGAAGCCTGGGCGGAGAAGTACGCTATGATCTGCCGCCCTCCATTATTTTCGATGAAAAAATTCCGCTGATCTTCCCGTTCTGGGAGAAAACCCGAGCGTATTTCCCGGACCGGGTCAGGGACCTGTTTCCGTATACAGAACTGATACGGCCTGAAGGAATCGTGCTGGAGGACGGAAAACGGATTTCACTGGAACAGTTCATTGATTTGCCCCGGAACCGGCGGGATTATTATATCAAATACGCAGGAAGTGATCTTGCGTTGAACTGGGGGAGCAAAGGCGTATTTTATGGAGGCAGCCTTTCCAAGACAAAGGGGAGGGAAGTTTTTGACATGATCCGGCAGGATTTTGCCTCGAGAAGATACTGGATTCTTCAAAAGGGCTATTCCGTAACCGGAGAGGCGAATTTCATCAACCGGGACAACGAACCGGAAAGTGCGGACGTCCACTCCAAGTTCAGCGGATTTTACGGGCCGACAGGGCTGTTGGGCATCCTGGTGATGCAGCGGCCCTTTTATAAAGTGCACGGAAGTGACGACACGATTGTCAGCATTGTGTAGGTATAATTCACCAACAAAAAAGGCGGATGAACCATGACATTTCATGCAAACGGAAAAAGACTTTTGATGATAATTCCGGCGGTCTTGGTCCTTGTTTTTGCGGGCCGGCCGGCCTCGGCCGGGGAAACGTTCCGGGTCGGATACCTGGAAGGGGGGAACTACTGG
>JAIPEK010000059.1 GCA_021737205.1 Desulfarculaceae bacterium | reverse complement strand
GTTTCTGCATGGAAAACGGGCTTGTGCTTCTGGCCTGCGGATGTTACGGAAATGTGATCCGGGTGTTGATGCCGCTGGTGATCAAGGATGAAGAGCTGGAAAAGGGCCTTGACGTAATGGAGAAATGGTTTGAAAAACTTTCTGAATAAAACCAGAGAGAAGCGGAGTTTCCGATGGATCAAAAAGAACCTGGACCCGGCCGGCACCTATCTGGTGTTTGAAAAACCGGCAAGCCGAACCGGTGCACCTGTGGTAAAGGCGGACTCCCCTCTTTCAAGATACCTTGAGGATGAACGGGCGGCCTGGCAGGAATTCTTTGATCCGGCGGTCTCCAGGGACTACCTGGTGGTCCGGGTGGAGCGCGAAGGGGAAAACGAAGCCCTGGCCGGCCTAATGGGGCACAGCGAGCTTTTTGACGCCACGTATTATATTTTTAAAGCGGAGATGAAAGACAAAAACAATGACCGAACATAACCCCCTGTTTTACCAGAGCCGAAAACAGCTTCCTTTTATTGAGAAAACGGAAGGCATCTACATGACGGATAGCGCCGGAAAGAAGTATATCGACGGGAGTTCCGGCGCCATCATCTGCAATATCGGGTACGGGAATAAAAAGGTGATTCAACGGATCAACGAGCAGGCTGAAAAGACCTTTTTCGCCTACCGGACCCATTTTGAAAACCGGCCTGCGCTGGATCTTGCCAATCGGTTGGTGGAGAAGCTTTCCTGGGGGTTGAACAAGGTCTTTTACGTGTCCGGCGGGTCCGAGGCCGTGGAAACGGCGCTCAAAATCTGCCGGCAGTATTACTGCAGCATCGGCGAGCGGGGAAGGCACCTGTTTGTCTCGAGAAAACCGAGCTACCACGGATGCACCCTGGGCGCACTTGGGATTACTTCGTATGCACCACTGGAAGAGCCGTTTAAACCCATGGTCAAAAACAACCCGCGGATCCCGGCCCCGTTCTGTTACAGGTGCGCCTTTGACATGGAATACCCGCAATGCGGGGTCAAGTGTGCGACCGTGCTTGAAGATGCGATCGAGGCAAACGGTCCGGAGAACATCGCCGCTTTCGTGGCCGAGCCCGTCGGCGGGGCCAGTACGGCCGCCACAGTGCCGCCGGATGAATATTTTTCCATTATCCGGAAGATATGCGACAAATACGGGATCATGCTGATCCTGGACGAGGTGATGACGGCGTTCGGCCGGACGGGACGCTTTTTCGGGTATGAGCATTTCGGTGCAAAAGCCGATATTATCGCCCTTTCCAAGGGTATGGCCTCCGGGTACTTTCCGTTGGGTGCAGCAGTGACCACCGAAAAGATCGTGGATGCAATCCTGGATGCGGGCGGGTTTCAGCACGGGCACACCTATGCCGGAAACCCCATGGCATGCGCGGTGGGAGAGGCGGTGTTCGACACCATTGAAGAGAGGAACCTTGTGGAAAACTCGGCAAAAGTCGGGACCTACCTCAAGGAAGGACTCAAACGCCTCCAGACTTCGCACCGGATCATCGGGGATGTCCGGGGAAAAGGGCTGCTCCTGGGGATCGAGCTGGTCGCGGACCGGGAAACCAAAACCCCCTTTGATCCGGGACAAAACGCCAATTTCACCCTGGCCGACCACGCGTATGAAAACGGCCTGATCCTGTATCCGAGGCGTTCCATAAACGGCGTCAGGGGAGATCATCTCCTGGTGGCGCCGCCTCTGATCACCACAAAGGAAGAAGCCGATATCATACTCGACCGCCTGGACACGGCCCTGGAACGGACGGAAAAGACACTTTTTTAATTATTCACCATGAAGAGCATGAAGTTCATGAAGGTTTTTCTTCAGGTTCTTCATGGCCTTCATGGTAAAAAATGTTATTCTTTCATATAATAGCCCGAAAACCGGTGCAAAGGGGCGAGAATAATTTCATGCGATTTTCGGACATCACAACAAACCATGGAACTTGGACAAGACAGTGCCTTGTCTCTTGTTTTTTGTCTCAAGTTTCTTGTAAAAAAGGATAAAAATCAGATGTCAATGATTGATAAAAATACAACCCGAAAGGAGGCAGCCGCCCTTGTCAGGGATGGGGCTTCCGTCATGGTGGGCGGGTTCGGCGTGCCCGGCACTCCGTTCATTCTTATCGACGCCCTGCTGGAGCAAAAACCGTCGAACCTAACCTTGATCAAAAACGAGGCCAACGAGGACGGCATGGGCATCTCCAAAATTATCGAGGCGGGTATGTGCCGCAAACTCATTACCTCCCACCTGGGCCTGAACAGCACGGTCATCGGGATGATGAACGAGAAGAAAATCGAGGTGGAATTCCATCCCCAGGGCATCCTGGCCGAAAAAATACGGGCCGGCGGTGCCGGTCTTGCCGGGATTCTCACAGACATCGGCATCGACACCATCATCAGTGAGGGAAAAACCAAGGTGGAGGTCAACGGGGAGACCGTGATGGTGGAAGAATCCCTCAACGCGGACGTGGCGTTGATCCACGCGGCAAAGGCGGACCGGATGGGCAACATGGTCTATGAAAAAACGGCCCGGAATTTCAATCCCCTCATGGCTTCGGCCGCCTCCACCGTGATCGTGGAGACCGAAGAGATCGTGGAAACCGGGACCCTGTCACCGGACGAGATTCACACGCCTGCGGCGTTTGTGGATCATATCGTGGTCATCGACAATCTCACTGAAGAATACGGAGTGCTTCAAAGCCATGTCATACAAGACTAAAATTGCAAAACGCACGGCCCGGGAGATCGGGCCCGGCCAGGTGATCAATCTCGGCATCGGGCTTCCCACCCTGGCCATGGCCTATCTTCCCGAAGATATGCCGGTGCTGATCCATTCGGAAAACGGGATCCTCGGCATGGGACGGGCCTGCCGGAACGGCACCGAGGACAGGAACCTTATCGACGCAGGCGGGGGATATCCGGAAATCGTCAAGGGAGCCTCGTTTTTCGACAGCGCGCTGTCGTTTTCAATCATCCGGGGCGGCCGTCTCGATGCCGCCTTCCTGGGAACCCTTGAAGTCTCCATGAACGGGGACCTGGCCAACTGGATAATACCCGGCAAGTTCGCCCCGGGCATCGGCGGGGGTATGGAGCTGGCCCAGAAGGCAAGGCGCCTGATCATCACCACCACCCATACCACGCGCAAAGGAGAGCCCAAGCTCTTGAAGGGATGCACCCTGCCTTTAACGGCCAAGGCGTGCGTGGACCGGATTATCACCGAACTTGCCGTGATCGATGTCACCGAAGAAGGATTCGTGCTCAAAGAGGTGGCAGAAGAAAGTTCGGTGGACGAGGTGGTGCAAAAAACCGGCGCCCCTTTGATTGTGCCGGATGAAAACTCTATCCCGACATTTTGAACAGGAGTTGCCATGAAACTCTCTTCAGCGGAAAAAAAGATTGTGGAGACGGTGGATTCTCTCAAGGATGACATCTGTAAATTCACATGTGAGCTTGTCTCCCACAGGAGTGTTTTGAACAACGAGGCCGGCGTTGTCCAGGCCATGGAAAACAAGCTGGAAACCCTGGGCTTCAGCCCGAAAAGGGTGCCCATCAATCCGGAATCGCTCAAGGAGCATCCGGGATTCGCCCCGGTTACCTGGGAGTATATCGACAAGGATAACGTGGTGGCCCGAATCGAGCCGGAAAAGCACAAAGGCAAAAGCCTGCTGTTCAACGGCCATCTGGATGTGGTCAGTGCCGACCCGGACTTCTGGGACACCAACCCGTATGCGCCCGAGGTCAAGGACGGCTGGATCAAGGGTCGCGGGGCCGGGGACATGAAATCCGGGGTGGCCGCCATGACATACGCGGTCCATGCGGTTCAGAAGGCGGGGTTTGATTTTACAGCGCCGGTGACCATCGAGGGGGTGATCGAGGAGGAATGCTGCGGCAACGGGGCGCTGGCCTGCGTTCATGCCGGGTATGACGCAGACGCCGTGCTGATTCCCGAGCCCTTCGGCCCCGACATTTACACCTGCCAGGTGGGCGTGCTCTGGTTCCGGGTGGACATCAAGGGCAAATCCGTGCATGTGCTCCGTGCGGGCAAAGGGGCAAATTCCATTGAAAAGGCGTTCCCGATCATCCAGGCGTTACGGGGCCTGGAAGAGGAAATGAACACCGAGAACGTGCCGGAACAATACAGGGATTTCGAGCATCCCCTCAACCTGAACATCGGGATTATCAACGGCGGAGACTGGGCATCCACGGTGCCGTGCAAAGCCGGCTTTCACGCAAGGCTGTCCTACTATCCCGGCACCACGTACGAGGATGTCTGCAGGCGGATTGAAGAAACGGTTTACAAGGCGGCAAAGAACGATCCCTGGCTCAGGGAGAATATGCCCGAGGTGGTGTTTTACGGGTTCCGGTCGGACGGTCATTGTGTGGACCGGGACCAGGAAGCGTTTCACGTGCTCAACGACTGCCACAAGGCGTTCACCGGAACCGATACCAAGGAGTATATCTCCACCTGCACCACGGATCTTCGGGCGTTTCACTTTTTCACCGACGCTCAAGCCACCTGTTTCGGGCCGAAGGCGGACAATATCCACGGGGCAAATGAGCGGGTCGATATCGAGAGCATCATGCACACGGCCCGGACGTACGCCCTGTTTGCAGCCCGGTGGTGCGGTATAATTTCTTGAGGGAGAGGGCCGTGATGTTCGTGCCATGGTCCCGGCATCAGACGATCTGTGCTCACCGGGCCGGGCGTGGTGTATGTAGTGTGCCTCATTCTCGCAGCCCGTCCAGGGCTGCTCCGAGGACAATAACATCCTTCACCTCGTCCATGAGGATCAGACCGGATGTTATTGAAATCCGGCACACAACACACACCAAACCCGGCCCTTCGGGGAGATTTTTGACTCTGAAGGGCCTGAACTTACATTATAGCCCGGCTTTGAAGGTTTTGTTTTCGGATCGTCTGCTGCCTCTGTTGTGGGTGTTTCGAGCATTCACTACATGAGAACTTGATTAAAAAATTTTTATAGCACCGTAAGCGGTTCGTCGGCAATATTTTGCAAGTAGGCCCGAAAGCGGGTTGCCTCTCCTGTACATTGAGAACCGGGGGGGGTACAATTTGTCCTCATGGAGGGCGGTAAAACCGCAAACTGTTTGAGGACCGACCGGACCGCAGTTTTTGCGGTTTCGCCCGGAGTGAGGGCAAATTCCCCCGGAGGTTCGGCGTACAGGAGAGGCAACCCGCTTGAAGGGCCGGGATAATAATAGGGTTCGGAGGCCGGGGTGACAGATAGAATGACCGGGCTTGAAAAGATATGAATGCAGCGATTTCAATCCACTCGTTTTCGGGTGATTGTGAACATGAATAAAGGGGTAATCTTATGAAAGAAGTGGTGATAGCAGGGTATTTGCGGAGTGCACAGTCAAGATCCAATCCGGGCAAACCGGAAAAGGATGTGTTCGGAAAACTGCGGGCCGACGACATCCTGGCCCGGGTGGTGCCGGAACTTCTGGACAGAACCGGTGTGGCCCCGGACGGGCTGGATGATTTCATTGTCGGATCGGCCATGGGCGTGACCGAACAGTGGACATTCGGGGGCCGGACACCTGTGTTCCTGGCCAACCTCAATGAGTCGGTCCCGGCCAAATTCATCGACCAGCAGTGCGGTTCCGGCATGGCCGCCATTCATACGGGATTCATGGAGATCGCAACCGGATTTGCCGACTGCGTGCTGGCCACCGGCATGGAACACATGACCCGGGTGCCCATGGGGCCCGTTCTGTTCGACAAGGGAGTGCTCTCTTTGAACCCGGCGCTGTCCGAAGATGAAAAGTACACAGGCTGGGATATGCCCGTGATAATGAACATGGGACTCACCGCGGAAAAACTGTTTGACGCGGCCGGGTTCACCAGAAAAGAGCTGGATGAATGGAGCGTCCGGTCCCATCAGCGGGCGAGTGAGGCTTTGAAGAAGGGGTTTTTCAAGAACGAAATCTTCCCGGTTTCCGCTCCCCAGGCCGACGGAAGTCTCCTTGAGGTGGACCGGGACATGAACATCCGGGAAAACGCTTCCCTTGATGCCATGGCCGACCTCAAGCCGGTCTTCCGGGAAGACGGGGTGATCACGCCGGGCAACGCTTCCCCGCTGAACGCCGGGGCTGCCGCCATGGTGTTGATGACGAAAGAGAAGGCGGAAAAAATGGGGATAAAGCCCCTTGCCCGGATCCGCTCCATCGGGTTTGCCGGGGTGGACCCGACGGTCATGGGCCGGGGACCTGTGCCGGCCACACAAAAGGCGCTTTCCGCATGCGGCCTTACCGCTTCCGACGTGGACTTCTGGGAAGTGAACGAGGCGTTTGCCGTTGTGGCGTTGAACTTTATCAAAGAGATGGGCATCGACCCGGACAAGGTGAACATCAACGGCGGGGCGGTTGCCCTGGGCCATGCCCTGGGCATGACCGGGATCCGTATCACAGGGACCCTTGCAAGGATACTGGAGAGTGAAAATGCGGCAGTGGGCTGCGCCAACGCCTGTGTGGGCGGCGGCCAGGGGACGGCCGTGATCATCGAGAAAGTATAAAAGGTGGATGTATGAAAGGCTTTTTCAACCGGATCGCAGTGGTGGATCTGACTGCCGGACAATTTTCCGTGGAACCGGTGGCGGATGAGACCTATGAACGGTACATGGGAGGCAAGGGGCTTGCCTCGTACCTTTTGTGTGAAATGAATCCGGCACGGGTGGATCCGCTTGCCCCGGACAACCATCTGATATTTGCCGCGGGCCCGGCAACGGGCACGGTGACATGGGGTTCCTCCCGGTACGGCGTGTTCACCAAGTCTCCGTTGACCAATTTTTACTGCGAGTCGTATTCCGGAGGCCGGGTGCCGGAGAAAATAAGCGCCACCGGGTATGACGCCATCGTATTCAAAGGAAAGGCGGATCGTTTGACCGTGGTCGAGATCGACGAAGATGGGATCAAATTTCACGATGCCACGGATCTTTCCGGCCTGGATACGTTCGATACCGAATCCCGGGTCAGACAAATGTGTCCCGATGCCGGGATCGTGGTGGTGGGTCCTGCTGCGGAGAACGGCGTGGCGTTCGCCACGATCAAGAACGACGGGTACAGGTGTGCCGGCAGGACCGGCGCCGGAACGGTACTGGCGTCCAAAAACGTCAAGGCGGTGGCGTTCCGCGGAAAACGGAAACGCACAATCCATGACCCGAAAACCCTTTCCTCCATCTCCAAAGATCTTGCCGCCGAGTCCAAGGAAAACCCCGGGGTCAAGGCGTACAAAACCATGGGAACCTCCCAGCTGGTCAACGTTCTGAACACGGTTGGGGCATTTCCTTCCGAATACTGGAAAAAGGGGCATTGCCCCCATTATGAAAACATCAACGCGGATGCCCTGCATGAACGGTGCGAGATCAAGCCCCATGCCTGCGCCAAGTGCTTTCTCGCCTGCGGCCGGATGGGCCGGGTCAAGGAGGGGCGCCACAAGGGCATGGAGTTGGAAGGGCCGGAGTACGAAACCATTTATGCGTTCGGCGGACTGTGCATGATCGATTCCATCGAGGAGATCGCCTTTCTGAACCGGTTGTGCGATTCTCTGGGCATGGACACCATCACCACCGGCAATTTGTGCTCGTTTGCCATGGAGGCGTACGGTCTGGGGAAATCGGATTTTGAAATCCGGTACGGGGATGTACAAAACACGGAAAAGCTGATCCGACGGATTGCAGAAAAACAGGGGATCGGAGAGATCCTGGCCAAAGGAATAGTGCCCGCGGCCAAACACTGGGACATGGAAGAGAGGGCAGTCCATGTCAAGGGGCTGGAGCCTGCCGGGTACGATCCGAGAGTCCTCAAGGGCATGGGGCTTGGATACGCCACCAGTGACAGGGGTGCCTGCCATCTCAGGGCCACTTTTTACAAGCCCGAGCTCAGCGGGGTGATCGACCCGGACACCATAGAAGGCAAAGCGGAATTGTTCATCGATTACGAAGACCGGCTGACGATTTTCGACACCCTGATTCTCTGCCGGTTTTTCCGGGATCTGTATACCTGGGAGCTTCTCGAAGAGGTGGTACCGGCGCTGACCGGCATAGACGGATCAAAGGAAAGCCTGAAACAAATCGCCGGGAATATTGCCGCCAAAGTCAGGGAGTTCAATGTCACAGAAGGCCTCGTGAGAAAGGACGACAGCTTGCCCACCCCGTTTTTTGATCCGCTTGAGGATTCCGGCGCCGGAATCACGGAAAATGAATTCGGCCGTCTTCTGGAGGATTACTATCAGATCCGGGGATTCTGAGCGTTTCGATTTAACAAAAGAGGGTTCCTGATTGTTTGCATCCACGTTTTTGACCGTTTTCGGCGCCATTGCCCAGTTGCTGTTGATTGCGGCTGCGGCCGGCGTTCTGGTTCGAAAAAATTTCGTGTCCGCGTCCCAGGTGGAAAGTCTTTCCACTGTCACCATCCATGTGTTTCTTCCCTGTCTGATCGTTTCCAAAACCGTGACCCGGTTCGACCCGGCCGAGTTTCCCTTGTGGTGGATTCTGCCCCTTGCAGGATTGCTTATCGTTCTGGCCGGACTTGGCGCGGCCTGGGTCCTGTTTCGGGGGAAAGTTGAAAAACGGCCGCTACTGCCGCTGGCGAGCATGCAGAATGCCGTGTACATCGTGCTTCCTGTGGGCCGGATTCTCTATCCGGACCGGTTCGATCTTTTCACCCTGTACTGCTTTCTGCTGGTCATGGGGTTGACCCCGGTGATGTGGAGTCTCGGCAAGGTCCTGATCACCGGAAAAAGCGATGCCAAAATTCAGTGGAAGGACTTTGTGACACCGCCGTTTGCCGCCATCATTGTCTCGGTTTTTCTCGTGTTTGCAGGGATTTCCGATTATCTGCCGGTGCCCCTGGTGTCGGCCATGGACCTTCTCGGACAGGCTGCAGTGCCCCTGGCGGTGTTTATCCTCGGGGCGACCCTGAGCACCATTACAATTTCCGATATGCCCTCTGTTCCCGATCTTGTGACCGTGGCCGGCGTCAAATTCATCCTGGTCCCGGCCGTCACATTCGCCGTACTTTACGCCACCGGCCTGTACCGAACCATGCCGTTTTTCTGCAGTCTGATGATGATCCAGGCGTCAGCGCCCCCGGCCACCAACCTGATTCTGATGGTGAAAAACTACGGCGGGGACAGCCGGTCCGTCGGCAGCATGATGTTGCTTCTGTATCTGTTCTGCATTCCGGTCATGCCCCTTTGGCTGGCGCTCTGGCACACAGTTGCCGGTTGATCGGTTGTGGGAAATTGCGATTCGGTGTTTTGTATTCCCGCGTTTTGTGGTAGATAAGGACCATGTCTAAATTACTGAGATCCAGATATTTCACCCGGTTTCTCTATCTTTTTGTCCGGGTCTATTCGGCCACGTTCCGCCTGTCCGTGGAGAATGAAAAAGAGTGGCGGGCATACCTGGCCTCCGGCGGCAAAGTGCTGCTGTGCACCTGGCACCAGCAGTTTTTCGCCCTTATCCGGCACTTTTCCGGCTACCGGGAGGCCTCCCCGGCCATCATGATCAGCAGAAGCCGGGACGGCGAGCTCATAGCCGGGGTGGCCGAACTTGCCGGATGGCATACGGCAAGAGGTTCTTCATCAAGGGGCGGCCGGACCGCCATGCACGAGATGATAGACCGGCTGAAAACCCACGGCCTCGGCGCCCATATCCTGGACGGCCCCACCGGTCCGCCGGGCGTTGTGAAAAACGGGGCTTTGAAAATGGCCATGGCGTCCGGGGCGGCCATAGTGCCCGTTTATACGGTGCCGACAAATCACTGGCATGTGAACTCCTGGGACAGGTTCATCATTCCCAAGCCTTTTTCCCGGGTGACCATCAAGTTCGGCCCCTTGCGGCATCCGGAAGAAACTGATGCCCCCGGCGCATTCGAACAAACCCGCAAAAAGCTTGAAAATGAAATGCAGCCGTATCTTTTGCATTTTTAATTTGAATAATATGAAGAAAAAAAGGAGGACTGTATGAAAGTTGTCGCGTTCAACGGAAGTCCGAGGAAAAACGGTAATACATCATATCTTTTAAAGACTGTTCTGCAAACGCTGGAGGGCAACGGGATTGAAACGGAATTCATCCAGGTGGGGGGAAAGCCCCTG
>JAIPEK010000058.1 GCA_021737205.1 Desulfarculaceae bacterium | reverse complement strand
CATATCCGGCCAGGTCAGGCAGCCCAAGGATTCAGAGAGATATTTCGCTCTTCTCAAGGTGGAGGCGGTGAACTTTGAAAACCCCGAACTTGCCGGGGAGACCATCCTGTTTGACAATCTTCTGCCGCTGTATCCGGAGCGGAAAATGCACCTCGAGAACGACCCGGAAAACTATTCGGCCCGGATCATCGACATGATGGCGCCCATCGGGTTCGGCCAGCGCGGTCTGATCGTATCACCGCCGAAAGCCGGAAAAACCATGTTGCTACAGAATATCGCCAACAGCATGATCGCCTCTCACAATCATATCGTACCCATGATCGTGCTCATCGACGAAAGACCGGAAGAGGTGACGGATATGGCCCGTTCCGTGGATGCTGAAGTGGTCAGCTCCACTTTTGACGAACCGGCCGAACGCCATGTGCAGGTCGCCGAGATGGTCATTGAAAAGGCCAAGCGGATCGTAGAGCAGGGAAATGACGTGGTGATTCTTCTGGACAGTATTACACGGCTCGCCCGGGCGTATAACGCCGTGATGCCCCCGTCGGGAAAGATTCTGTCCGGCGGTGTGGACTCCAACGCCCTTGACCGGCCCAAGCGGTTTTTCGGTGCGGCCCGGAACATCGAGGAAGGCGGGAGTCTTACCATTATCGCCACGGCCCTTGTGGATACCGGCAGCCGGATGGATGAAGTCATTTTTGAAGAGTTCAAGGGGACCGGCAACATGGAGCTTATCCTTGACAGGCGGCTGGCGGACAAACGGATATTCCCTGCCATCGACATCAACCGGTCCGGCACCAGGAAAGAAGAACTGCTTATGGATGAAATGGTGCTCAACCGGACCTGGATACTCCGCAAACTTTTGGCGGGACTCAATCCCATTGACAGTATGCAGTTTTTGCTTGAAAAAATGGCGGGAACGAGTAATAATAAAGAGTTTTTGGAGTCAATGAATTCATAGAACCAATAAAATGAAGTGATATCGTTTCAAAAGGAGTTTTTAAAATTATGAAAAAAGGAATACATCCCGATTATAAACAGACGACGGCGACTTGTGCCTGCGGCCACACGGTTGAGATCGGATCGACCAGGGAAAACATCAAGGTGGAAATCTGTTCCAAATGCCATCCCTTTTTCACCGGCAAGCAGAAACTGGTGGACTCGGCCGGACGGATTGACCGGTTCAAGAAAAAGTACGGGGGATTTGACGCTTCCAAGCTGGTTTAACAATTTACCTTTTATCGGAAAAAGGGGAGTTCGGGCGGCATTGCCTTCAAAACTCCCCTTTTCAGTGTAGACTATGATTGAAAAGCTTAGAGGGATTGAAGATCGTTTTATCAAGCTTGAGCAGCTTCTGAGCGACCCTGCTGTCATAAGCGATCAGGCCAAATACCAGGAGTATCTGAAAGAGCACGGAGAGCTGAATAAAATTGTCCCCGTATACCGGGAGTACAAGGAAATCTGCCGCCAGATCGATGATGCACAGGCCCTCCTGAAAGACTCGGACAGTGACATGCGGGAGATGGCCAAAGAAGAGATGGCCTCGCTTGAAGAGAACAGGGAGAAGACCTATGCTGCGCTCAAAAAGCTTCTGACCCCAAAAGATCCCAGGGACGACAAGAACGTCATTCTGGAAATCCGGGCCGGAACCGGCGGAGAGGAGGCCGGTCTTTTTGCCGGGGTCCTCTTCCGGATGTATTCGAGGTATGCTGAATCGAAAAACTGGTCCCTTGAAATCATTGAAAAAAACGATTCCAACGCCGGCGGATTCAAGGAGGTTGTCGCTCTTGTGAAAGGCAAGGGTGTATTCAGTGACCTCAAGTACGAAAGCGGCATTCACCGGGTCCAGAGGGTGCCGGACACGGAAACCCAGGGCCGGGTGCACACGTCCGCGGTTACCGTGGCTGTGCTGCCGGAGGCCCAGGACGTGGATGTCGACATCAATCCGGCGGACCTTAATATCGACGTGTTCCGGGCCTCCGGGCCGGGCGGGCAGTCGGTGAACACCACGGATTCGGCTGTGCGGATTACGCACGTGCCAACAGGAGTGGTGGCCACCTGCCAGGATGAGAAATCCCAGACCAAGAACAAGGCCAAGGCCATGAATGTTCTCAAGTCCAGACTCCTCGACATCAAGGTCAGGGAGCAGGAGGAAAAACGGGCCGCCCAGCGCAAGGACCAGGTGGGAAGCGGCGACAGGAGCGGACGGATACGGACCTACAATTTTCCCCAGGGCCGGCTCACCGATCACAGGATCGGGCTGACCCTTTACAGGCTTGACAGTATCATGGAAGGGGATATCGGCCAGGTGATCGAAGAACTCAGGACGTATAACCAGGCACAGGCATTACAGGAAATTGAGTGACTGGACCGTCATCGAACTTGTCGCCCGGACCGAATCGTACTTCAACTCCCGTTGTGTGGAAAGTCCGAGGCTTTCGGCTGAAATCCTGCTGGGATTCTGCCTCGACATCGGCCGGGTGGAACTGTATCTGAACCACGACCGGCCTCTGGACGAAGGAGAACTGGCCCGATACCGGGAGCTGGTCAGGCGCCGGGCCCGCAATGAGCCGGTGGCCTATATTACCGGGAAAAAAGGGTTCTGGGAACACGAGTTTTCCGTCCGGCCGGGGGTCCTGATACCGCGCCCGGATACCGAAACCCTTGTGGAAAAGGCCCTGGAACTGATGGACGGTCCGGGATTCGCAAATGACGGCCCCGCCCGGATTCTCGAGCTGGGATGCGGCTCCGGTGCCGTGATTGTATCCCTTGCCGCCGCACGGCCCGGAAACCGGTTTTTTGCAGCCGATTGTTCTGATACGGCCGTGGATGTGACACGTGCCAACAGCGAGGCCATCCTTTCTGAAAATCAGTTGAAGGTGGTGCGGGGGTCCTGGTTAGATCCTTTCCGGAAAGGACCGGCATTTGATATGATCCTGTGCAATCCGCCGTATATCAGTGCATCCGGGATGAAAACCCTGGCACCCCAGATCAGGGACTATGAACCGGCCCGGGCCCTGGAGGCCGGGGAGGACGGACTGAAGTGCATCCGGGAAATTTTGGCCGGCGCTTTTGATTATCTCGCTGAGGGCGGTGTGCTCCTGATCGAGATCGGGTATGAGCAGAAAGAGGCGGTCCTGCGGATTGCCCGTGAGAGTTCCGGCTATGAAAGCCCCGTGTTTGAGCGGGATCTCGCCGGTCATTTCCGGGTGGCCGTGATCAAAAAAAGGATTGTCAATGCATAATATATTTGGTATATATGCAAGGATTTGGTTATTGTATATAAAAACACACACCCGCTGACCTTACTGCCGGAGTTGCTTTTTTTAAAGTCGGCACGGGAATGATGCGGGTGGCGGACAAAAACAGGTAAAGGAACGGAGTAAAAATGGCTCACATTACTATCAAAGATTTGCTGGAAGCTGGTGTTCATTTCGGGCATCAGACAAGACGATGGAACCCGAAAATGAAAAAGTATATTTTCGGAGCAAGGAACGGGATCTACATTATCGATCTTCAACAGACCGTCAAAATGTTCAACAAAGCGTATGATTTTATAGCGGATACGGCTGCCCAGGGCAAGAGCGTTCTTTTTGTCGGAACCAAAAAGCAGGCCAGGGAGTCCGTCTACGAAGAGGCGAACCGGGCGGAGAGCTACTATGTGCAGAACAGGTGGCTCGGCGGCATGCTCACCAATTTTCAGACCATCAAGAACAATATCAACCGGTTTCATTTTCTCAACTCCATTGAAAACGACGGCACCATAGAGAACTATCCGAAAAAAGAGCAGGCCAAGATGATGAAAGAGAAAGTCAAGCTCGAGTTCGATATCGGCGGCATCAGCAATATGAAATCACTGCCGGGCGCAATGTTCGTCATAGATCCCAAGAATGAGAACATTGCCGTACGGGAAGCCAGGAAGCTCGGTATTCCCATCGTGGGGATTGTGGATACGAACTGTGATCCGGATGACGTGGATTTCGTGGTACCGGGCAATGATGATGCCATCCGGGCCATCCGGCTTTTTTCTTCACGGATTGCGGATGCCTTTATCGAAGGCAGGCAGCGGTATGAGGAGAAGCAGCAGGCAGGATCAGACAAGGAAATGGAACAGGATATGCAGGAAGGGGCTTTAGGCAAAGTCGAAAAGGAAGTGGTTTCAGACGGCAGTGACGGCCCTGTTGTGGAAAAAATAAAAAAGAAAACGGAACCGGCCCCGAAAGAAGAAACCGCGGCCGAATAAGAGTAAGGAGTAACGATACAATGGCGGAAATAACAGCAGCAATGGTGAAAGAGCTACGGGATCAGACCGGCTCGGGGATGATGGAGTGCAAAAAAGTACTGACCGAGGCTCAGGGAGATATGGAGAACGCCATTGAGCTTTTGAGGAAAAAAGGGCTCGCAAAGGCGGAAAAACGTTCGGGCCGGGCGACCACCGAAGGGATGATTTATTCCTACATCCATCCGGGGAACAAGCTCGGCGTTCTTGTGGAAGTGAACTGTGAATCGGATTTCGTCGCCAAGAACGACGATTTTGTCGAGTTTGTCAAAAACATTGCCATGCATATCGCTGCAAGCAATCCGTTGGGAATCAGGTCCGAAGACATTCCCGCAGAGACAATCGAAAAGGAACGGGAAATCTACAAGGCCCGGGCTCTGGACGAAGGAAAACCCGAGAATATTGTGGACAAGATTGTAGAAGGGAAAGTCCAGAAGTACTACAAAGATGTCTGCCTGTTGAGCCAGGCTTATGTCAAGGACCCCCAGAAAACCGTAGAAGAGGTCCTCAAGGAAACCATTGCCAAAATCGGAGAGAATCTCGATATCAAAAGGTTCGTACGATACCAGCTGGGAGAATAGATTTTGCATCAGACACCCGAGTTGCGCAGGGTTACAATCAAACTGAGCGGCGAAGCCCTGATGGGAAATCAGGGCTTCGGCATCAAACCGGAAATGATCTCATACGTGGCCGAGGAAATCGCCAAGGCCCATGGCGCCGGCGTTGAAATATCCATCGTTGTCGGCGGCGGAAATATTTTCAGGGGAGTGGCCGGAAGTTCGGCAGGCATGGACAGGGCATCCGCGGACAATATGGGGATGCTGGCAACCGTGATCAACAGCCTGGCCCTGTGCGACGCCCTGGAACAGCTGGAGGTGCCCACAAGGGTACAGACCGCCATAGGGATGAACAAGGTTGCCGAACCGTTTATCATGCGAAAGGCCATCCGGCATCTGGAAAAGGGCCGGATCGTTGTATTCGCCGCCGGGACGGGCAACCCGTATTTTACCACGGATACCGCGGCCGTGCTCCGGGCCAACGAAATCCAGGGCGAGTTTCTGATCAAGGCCACCAACGTGGACGGGGTCTATGACAAGGATCCGGAAACATACAGCGACGCCAGAATGCTGGATGAAATCACCTATATGGACGTTATCAAGCAGAACCTGCGCGTTATGGATATGACCGCCATTTCCCTTGCAATGGAGCAGAGCCTTCCGCTGCAGGTTCTCAATTTGCACAAACCGGATAATATTGTAAAGGCTGTTCTTGGAGAAAAACTCGGTACCAGGGTTTATTAACCGGCATACAGCGTATGAACCAAAATTCGAGGGGGGATTGCTATGATAAACGAAGTGCTGCAGGAAACGGAAGAACGGATGGGGAAATCCGTCAAGGCGTTTGAAAAAGAGATGTCGAAAGTCCGGACCGGAAGGGCTTCTACTGCACTGCTGGACAATGTCCGGGTCGATTACTACGGAACTTCCACGCCGCTGAACCAGATGGCGTCCATATCGGTTCCCGAAAGCAGGCTTTTGACGGTGAAACCCTGGGACAGCTCCGTGATCAATGATGTGGAAAAAGCGATCCTGAAGGCCAATCTCGGGGTCACGCCTTCCAACGACGGCAAGCTCATCCGGATAACCATTCCCCCGCTCACCGAAGAGCGGAGAAAAGAAATCGTGAAGTCGGTCAACCAGACCTGTGAAGAATACAAGGTCGCGATCCGCAATATCAGAAGGGATTCCAACGACAACCTCAAAGATCTCCAGAAAGAAGGCGACGTTTCGGAAGATGACAGCTTCAAGGCACAGAAGAGTGTACAGGATCTGACGGACAAATATATTCAGAAACTGGACGACGTTTTTGCCGAAAAAGAGAAGGAAATTCTTGAAGTCTGAAGCGCTCCAGCATCCGCCTTCACATGTTGCAGTAATAATGGACGGGAACGGCAGATGGGCCAAAAAAAAGCTCATGAACCGGATCAAAGGCCATGAAAAAGGGGCTGACACGGTCCGCACCATCGTAACTGCGTCCAGGGAAATCGGTGTCGGGGTGCTGACCCTGTATGCGTTTTCCACGGAAAACTGGGCAAGACCGGAGACGGAAGTGACCGCCCTGATGAGTCTTTTAAAAAAGTTTATCCGCACGGAAACCCCCAGGCTCAAAGAACAGAATATCCGGCTCAATGCTATCGGAAACACGGAAGGGCTCCCTGCTGATGTCCGGGAATACGTTTTTGCCGCCATGGAAGAGACCGCCGGCAATGACGGCATGATACTCAACCTTGCGCTGAACTACGGATCAAGGGAAGAACTCACATCCGCCGTGAAAACCATCGCCTCAAAACTTCAAAAGGAAGAAATTGCAGAAGAGGACATCACAGAGGCCGTCATCACCGATCAACTTTATACAGCGGGGCAACCCGAGCCCGACCTTCTGATCCGGACCTCCGGAGAAATGCGGCTGAGCAATTTTCTGTTATGGCAGTCAGCGTATACGGAATTCTTTTTTACCGATACCTTGTGGCCCGATTTTACCCGGAGGGAATTCGAAGAGATCCTTTCGCATTTCAAGACCCGTAACCGCAGATTCGGAAAAACGACATGCTCCTTAAGCGATGGATCACCGCAATAATCCTGTTTCCGGTACTGCTTGTCGTGCTTGTCAAAGCAGACCGACTCACGCTCAGTATACTGATCAGTGTGGTTTCTCTTTTATCGGCAAGGGAATATCTGAAAATAGTCAGACCCGTATGCGGGGAAATCGCAGATAAAAAAATACAGGCCCTGTTTTACCTGACCTGTGCTGCCATGCCGATTTCCGCCCGTATAGGCTCCGAGCCCGCCGTATTTTCCGTGATAGCTGTCAATTTCCTGCTGGCCGGTTGTATCGCACTTTCCAAATTTTCCAGGCAGGCTGAGGTTTTTAATGCTGCTGCCCGTCAGGTGCTGGGCGTGGTGTATATTCCTTCTTTTTTGAGTCTGCTGGTTCTGGTCCACGAGCTGGACCAGGGCGCGTTATGGATTATCTGGCTTCTTCTGGTGGTTTTTGCCGGAGATACGGGCGCCTATTACACCGGATGTTATCTGGGGAAAAGAAAGCTCGCCCCCGGGATAAGCCCGAAAAAAACCTTTGAAGGGGCTGCAGGGGGCATCGGGGCATCGATTGTTATGGGCGTCGCCTTTTATGCAATTGTTTTCAGTACGCTTCAGTATATCGGTATCATTTTCATCAGCGCTCTGTTGATTGCGGTTACCGCCCAGGCCGGAGATCTTTTCGCCTCGGCCATGAAACGGGCCGGCGGCATCAAGGATTCGGGCAGCCTGCTTCCCGGGCACGGGGGGGTTATAGACCGGATTGACGGCTTTATGTTTGCTGTTCCGGTTCTGTATGTCCTGAAGGTGTTCGTTTTATGAAAAATCTTGCCGTACTGGGATCCACCGGCTCCATCGGTCAAAGCGCCCTTGACATTGCCGCCCTTCATCCGGAGCGCTTCAATGTGGCCGTACTCGCAGCCGCGTACAACATTTCTCTTCTGGCCGATCAGGTGGTCCGGTTCAAGCCGGAAACTGCCGTGGTGATGACGGAGCAGGGGGCGGACGAACTTGCTTCTCTTTTAAAAGGCGAAAACAAACCGCAGATCCTGGTGGGCGAAGAGGGCTATGCGGCCGCGGCTTCCAGCGAAAAGGCGGATACGGTCCTTCTGGCCATGGTGGGCTCGGCCGGTCTTTATCCGGCGCTGGCCGCCGTAGAGGCCGGAAAAACCATCGCGCTCGCCAATAAGGAAACATTGGTGATGGCCGGTGATATTGTCATGGAAAAGGCAAAGCAAAAAAACGTTCCCATCTATCCGGTGGACAGTGAGCACAGCGCCATCTATCAGTGCCTTTCGGGAAGTCGGAGAGCGGATTTTGAAAAAATCTTTCTTACGGCTTCCGGCGGACCGTTCCGGAATACGCCGGTATCGGAGTTCACGAATATTGCCCCTGAAGATGCTCTACAGCATCCCAACTGGGACATGGGCAGCAAAATCACCATTGATTCGGCCACGTTGATGAACAAAGGTCTGGAGATCGTGGAGGCGGTACACCTGTTCGATGTATCCCAGGACTGCATACAGGTGCTGATCCATCCCCAGAGTATAGTTCACTCCATGGTGGGATTCAAAGACAAAAGCGTCATCGCCCAGATGGGCGTTCCGGATATGAAGGGGGCGATATCATTCGCCCTGTCCTGCCCGGAACGGCTGGATATCGGTGTGGATTTTCCTGATTTTTTTTCCCTGAAGAATCTGACATTCGAGCCTGTCGACCGGAAAAAGTTTCCGTCCATCGATCTTGCTTTCGAAGCCTGTCAAAAGGGCGGAACCATGCCGGCCGTCCTGAATGCGGCCAACGAAGTGGCCGTGACGCGGTTTCTGGAGGGAAAGATCCGGTTCACTGGCATATACGACATCATTTCCGAGTGCATGGGGCTTCACACCACGATTGACAATCCGGATCTTTCCGGTATTATTAACGCAGACCGGTGGGCAAGGGACAAAGCCTTGTCCCTGCTATAAAAGCGAGGTTTTATGAGTTCGGTTCTGGCATTTATCATCGTTATCGGCATACTTGTTTTTTTCCATGAACTGGGCCACTTCCTGGTGGCGAAATGGTGCCGCGTCGGGGTGGAAACCTTTTCCCTCGGGTTCGGTCCGAAAGTGGTGCAAAAACGGATCGGCGAGACGGTGTACTGTATTTCCGCCATTCCGCTGGGCGGGTACGTGAAAATGGTGGGAGAGGAACAGGGAAAAACCATTTCCGAAGAAGATGTGCCCCGGTCCTTTTCCCATAAAAAGTTGTACAAAAAGTTCATGATCGTAGCCGCAGGCCCGGTTTTCAATTTCCTGCTGGCGATTTTGATTTTTTATGTCCTGTACCAGTTTTCAGGAATTTATATGGTGAAACCGGTGGTGGGAGAAGTATCCAAAGGAACACCCGCCCGGGAGGCCGGCATCAAGCCCGGAGACACCATACGCGAGATCAACGGCAAAACGGTCGAAAGCTGGAGCGATATGGCGGGCCTGATCATGCAGAGCAACGGATCCGATCTCAAGGTCCTGATCGAACGGGACGGGAACCGGATTTTCTTGACCCTGACCCCTGAGCTCCAGGAGGCGAAAAATAAGTTCCAGGAAGAGGAAAAACGGTACATGATCGGAGTGGCGGCCGCCGGGGAAGTGCTTCACCGAAAGCTCAATCCGATTCAGGCCATGAAGGTCTCCCTTGAAAAAAACTGGGACATCGTCAAGCTGACCATTGTTTCGGTGGGAAAAATGATCAACGGCAGTATTTCCACGGACAACCTGGGAGGCCCGATCATGATCGCCCAGATGGCCGGAGAGCAGGCCGAGGCAGGGGCCCAGAATTTTGCTTTCTTTATTGCGCTGCTGTCCATCAACCTAGGGATCATCAACCTGTTCCCGGTTCCGGTACTGGACGGCGGCCATCTGATGTTCTTTACCATTGAGGCTTTTACCCGAAAAGAGGTGAGCGATGCGGTCCGGGAAAAGGCCAACCAGGTGGGCGTGGCCATTCTGGTTCTTTTAATGGTGTTTGTTTTCTACAATGATATTGTAAGAATTATCAACGGCGGGTGAGGATATGATTTTCTGCATTGAAACGGCGTTAAAACCGGATCTTCCGGATGCGCGGGCCCTTTCCTTGAAAAACAAGGCCCGTGACTATTTTTCCATCGATATTTCGACGGTCCGGTCCACAAACATCCTGCTGATCGAGTCGGAGTTATCCGAGAAAGAGCTGTCGTATGTCCGGGATGCCGTGTTTACCAACCCGGTCATCCAGATTTCGG
>JAIPEK010000057.1 GCA_021737205.1 Desulfarculaceae bacterium | reverse complement strand
GGATACCTTGGAAAAGAGCGGGCTTAACAAGTACCTTTTCGAAACGGCCAACATCCGGAACCAGAACTCGTGGATGCATTTTCATGAACCTGACAAGGCCACTCTGAAAGCAAAGGATCTGATCCGGATGGCGGTGGCCCGGTCGGCCCGGCTCAAACCCCTTCATGAAAAGCGGGTTCCCATCACAGAGCGGGCCCTTGTCATCGGCGGCGGCGTGGCCGGTATGACCGCGGCAAAAGGACTTGCCGACCAGGGATTCGAGGTGATTCTCGCGGAAAAGGAAAAACAGCTCGGAGGCCTTAGCAACAACCTTTCAAAAACCATCGAAGGAGAAGATATCAATCGGCACGTGCAGGAACTTGCCGAATATGTGGAAAACCATGAACAGATTCAGGTGCTCAAACAGGCCCTGATCGTGAATTTTTCAGGTTACAAAGGGAATTTCAAGACCGAAATCCTGGTGGGCCCGGGTATGTACGAGCGGAAAGTGGACCACGGGGTGATGATTCTTGCCACGGGTGCCAATGAATATTCCCCTGTGGAATATCGATATACGGAAAGCGAGAGTGTGGTCACCCAGATCGAGCTTGCCGACAGGCTTGATGAAAAAGGGGCGGACGATCTGAACCAGGTGGTGATGATTCAGTGCGTGGGGTCGAGGAATGAGAACAACCCCAACTGTTCCAGGATCTGCTGCCAGAGCGCCATCAAAAACGCGCTTCATATCAAGGAGCTGAATCCTTCCGCCCGGGTGTATGTACTGTACAGGGACATCCGGACCTACTCCCTGCTCGAGGAGTATTACAAAGAGGCAAGGAACAAAGGGGTGCTCTTTTTCCGGTTTGATCCGGAAAATCCGCCTGAAGTGGAGCAGACGGAGAACGGCCTTTCGGTCACGTTCGAAGATCACGTGCTCAAGCGGAAACTTGCCACGGACGCTGATCTGGTCGCATTGAGCGCCGGTATGGAAGCGGCCGACACAGAGGAACTCTCCTCGATCATCAAGATGGGCCGGAATACCGAAGGGTATTTCATAGAGGCCCATGTCAAACTCCGGCCGGTGGATTCCGCCACCGAAGGCGTTTTCATATGCGGGACCGCCCACGGTCCCAAGCTGGTGTCCGAGAGCATCGCCCAGGCCATGGCTGCGGCATCCCGGGCCACCACGTTCCTGTCCCAGGATTATCTGACACTGTCGGCGGTGACGGCAGAGGTGGAACAGGATCTGTGTGCCTCCTGCCTGATCTGTGTCCGTTCGTGTCCGTATGACGTACCGAGAATCAATGAAGAAGGGGTCAGCGAGATTGATCCCGCCCTCTGCCAGGGCTGCGGGGTGTGTGCATCCGAATGCCCGGCAAAAGCCATTTCGCTCAACTGGTATGAAGATGAGCAGCTGACAAGCAAGATCGATTCCTTATTGGAGGAAGTACTATGACAAATGAGTTCGAACCGGTAATATTGGCGTTTTGTTGTAACTACTGAGGGTATTCCGCAGCGGACCTGGCAGGTTCCATGAGACTGAAATGCCCTTCGAACTTCAGGATCGTCCGGTTGCCGTGCACCGGCAAGATCGATATCCACCATATCCTTCGCTCCTTTGAAAAAGGGGCGGACGGCGTGTATGTGGTGGGATGCCGGGAAGGGGAGTGCCATTACACTTCCGGCAACTTCAGGGCCAGAAAACGGGTGGAGCAGGCGTCTTCCCTTCTCGATAAAATCGGCATAGGAGGAGAACGGGTGCGGATGTATAACCTTTCTTCCGGGGAAGCGCCGCTCTTTGTCCAGTATTCGGCCGAGATGGATGAACATGTAAGAGAGCTCGGGCCCAGCCCTGTTCGAAAAGCAAAAGGAATCGGAGAACAGGTCGCCTGAAAGCGGCCGGATACCGCAGACAATAAACAATACCGTAAAAGCGAGGTTTTGGTTTATGATCATTGCAGAAAAAAAACCCATTGAAGAGATTATCCAGGAGGTGAAGGAGTACGGGCGCATTCTGATTCTCGGATGCAACGAGTGTGTCACCGTTTGCGAGGCCGGCGGTAAAAAAGAGGTTCAGGTTCTGGCATCGGCTCTGCGGATGTATTTTCTCAAAGAGGGAATGGAGAAGACAATTGATGAGCGTACTCTGGAAAGACAGTGCGACCATGAGTATCTCGAGGAACTCAGGGAGGATATTGACCGCTATGATGCGGTGTTATCCCTTGCCTGCGGAGTAGGGGTCCAGTTTGCAGCGGAGAAATACATGGAGACCCCGCTTTTGCCGGGAGTTAACACTACCTGTCTCGGTGCCAACGAACAGCGGGGCGTTTGGACGGAGCGCTGTCAGGCCTGCGGATCGTGTGTACTGGCAAGCACGGCGGGCATCTGCCCGGTGTCAAGATGCGCCAAACGGGTGCTCAACGGACCTTGCGGCGGATCGAGTGACGGCAAGTGCGAGATCAACAAGGAACTCGACTGTGCATGGCAGCTGATCATTGATCGACTCAAAGCCCTCGGTCGTCTCGAGGAGTATGAATCTGTAGCCCCTATTAAAGACTGGTCCACGGACAGAGCCGGAGGTCCCAGGAAAACTGTAAGGGAGGATGTGCAAATATGAGCAATAAGACGTCGAGCAAGCTGGAAAAGGTTTTGCGGTCCGGACACCTGGCGGTTACATCGGAATGCGGTCCCCCCCGGGGAAGTGATCCGGAAGCGGTGAAGAAAAAAGGCGAGATGATCAAGGAGTATGTGGATTCGGTAAATATTACGGACAACCAGACTTCCATGACCCGGCTGTCTTCCCTTGCCGCGTGTATACACTTAAAGCTTGCGGGACTGGATCCGGTGCTGCAGATGGTCACCCGGGACAGGAACCGGATTGCGCTGCAGAGCGATATACTGGGGGCGGCTTCGTTTGACATCAACAATATTTTATGCCTTTCCGGGGATCACCAGAGTTTCGGGGACTGCGCCCAGGGGCAGAACGTCCATGATCTCGACTCGATGCAATTGATCCAGACGGTCCGCCACATGCGGGACGAAGGAAAATTCCTGGGCGGAGACGATATCAACGGGCCGCCGGACATGTTTGTGGGGGCGGCGGCCAATCCGTTCGCCGATCCTTTTGAGATACGGGTTCCCCGACTGGCCAAAAAAGTGGCCTGCGGAGCCGAATTTATCCAGACCCAGTGCATCTATAATCTCGACCGGTTCGAAGAATGGATGAAAGGAGTCCGGGAGAGGGGGCTTCATGAAAAGGTCTTTATCCTGGCCGGAATGACGCCCATGAAGTCCGCGGGTATGGCCAAGTTCATGAAAAACCGGGTCCCGGGAATGGATGTGCCTGATGAGATCGTAAAACGCCTTTCCGGGGTGGAAAAGAAACAGCAGGCCCAGGAAGGCATCGATATCTGCGTGGAATCCATGCAGCGCCTGAAAGAGATCGAGGGAGTGGCGGGTTTTCATGTCATGGCCATCGAATGGGAGGAAAAAGTGCCGGAGATCGTCGAGAGAAGCGGGCTTTATCCGCGGCCCGACGTATAGGCGGCGATTGTCCCCGAAAAGGTTGCCCTCACAGGAAAGTCTGAAAACAGAGAAGACTTTTACGGATGAAAAAGCAGCGTCGGAATGTGACCGGTGTTGCTTTTTTTTTGAGTATAAGGAGAACAGCTCTTGAAAGCTTTCGATTTGGGGAAGAATGCGGAATCCTTGTTTCGTGAAACCCTGGATGCCATGTCCGACCATATTGCCGTGCTGGACGATACCGGACGGATTGTATTTGTCAATCTCGCCTGGAAAACTTTTGCCGATCAACACGGGTTTCAGGCGGAAAACTACGGTATCGGGCTCAATTATCTCGAGGTCTGCCGGAAAGCTGTCGATCAATCGGCTGACGGGGCGGCCGAGATCGCCAGGGGGCTGAAAGAAGCCCTCTCCGGCGGCAGGCAGCCTTTTTCTTATGAATATCCCTGTCATACCCCTTTAAAAAACAGATGGTTCCGGGTTACCATAACGGGCTTTTCCCTTGAAGATACTGTACGGGTCGTGGTGACCCATCAAAATATCACCGAGCTGAAGAAAGCGGAACAGGAAAGATCCAAAAGCGAGAACAGCCTGCAAGCGATCATTGAATCGGTTCCGGATGCCATGTGCATGATTGACCGGGAGATGACCGTGGTCTGGATCAACGAGGTGGGGGAAAATCTTTTCGGCTCTTGGGTTGTAGGGAAAAAATGTTTTGAGGCCTACGCCGGAGGGCGGGAGATCTGTGAGGAGTGCATCGTGCGGAACACCTTCGCCGACGGAGGCATTCACAGCGACGAATATACCCATGACGATATCAACGGCATTGCCAGAACGTTTCAGTGCACATCCACTGTGGCGCAGGTGGATGACCGGGGCGATCCGCTGCTGGTGATGGAAACCCTGCACGATATCACCCACAGGAAGCAAAATGAAAAAGACATGAAGTTCATGCAGCTTGCCGTGGATACCACCGAAGACTGCGTGTACTGGATCCGTCCGGACGGGTCGATCCGGTACGTGAACCAATCGGCCTTGAATCAGACGGGATATGCCGCCCGGGAGATCATCGGGCTCAAAGTGGCGGATATTGATCTGTACGTGGACCCGGACAACTGGAAAAGTACGTGGCAGCGGCTGAAAAGGGAAAAAGTGCTCCGATTCGAAACCGTTCATGTGACAAAAGACGGACTGCATATCCCTTTTGAAGTGACGGCCAATTATATCCGGATCGACCGGAAAGAGGAATACAACTTTGCCGTGGCCCGGAATGTCAGTGACCGGAAACAGACCGAACGTCAGATCAAGAAACTCTCCCGGGCCGTCGAGTACAGCCCGGCAAGCGTCGTGATCACGGATATCCACGGCACCATCGAATATGCCAACTGGAAATTTACCGAGGTGACGGGATACTCATATGAGGAAGTCATAGGGGAGAACCCCCGGATACTGGGGTCCGGTCATCAGACTGAAGAGTACTATAAAACGCTGTGGGATACCATACTTGCCGGAAAAGAGTGGAAGGGTGAATTCATCAACCGCAAAAAAAACGGGGACATTTACTGGGAATCCGCCTCCATATCCCCGATCAAGGATGAACACGGCCGCATTATCAATTTTGTGGCCGTAAAAGAGGACATTACGGAGCTCAAACGCCTGATGCAGGACCTCAATGAGGCAAAGGATAAGGCCGAGTCCGCCACCCGGGCAAAAAGCGACTTTCTGGCCACCATGTCCCATGAAATACGCACCCCCATGAATGCCATTCTCGGGATGGGCCGCCTGGCACTGGATTCCGGGCTCAATGAAACCCAATACGGTTATGTCAGCAATATTCTTTCTGCTGCTGACTCTTTGCTTTCCATTATTAACGACATACTCGATCTTTCCAAAATAGAAGCCGGCAAAATGGAGATCGAGTCCGTGGAGTTCAAGATCAGCAGTGTCATTGAAAAGATTTTCAACGTCATTAAGTTCAGGGCGGCGGAAAAAGGTCTGTCGCTTGTTTTCTACTTTGACCCGCGCGTTCCGTGGGTGATGAAAGGAGACCCCCTCCGGCTCGGCCAGGTCCTGATGAATATTGTGAACAATGCGGTGAAATATACCGAATCCGGTGAAGTAACGGTTTCCGTTAAAAAATTGCATTCGTCCGGAGGATCGGTCACCCTGAAATTCAGTATACAGGACTCCGGTATCGGTATGACGGAACAGCAGGTGTCCATGCTTTTCCAGCCGTTTACCCAGGCGAACGGCACCATTTCCAGGAAATACGGCGGGACCGGGCTGGGGCTTGTGATCGCCAAACGGCTGGCGGAAAAGATGGGCGGAAAGATTCACGTGGAAAGCAGCCCGGCCGAGGGAAGTCTTTTTACATTTACCGTACCCCTTGAAAAAGTGGATACGAAAGACGGGGAGCAGCCGTTTCTTGAAAAGCTTTCCGGCCTGAATGTTCTTTTGATTGAAAGTCGGGAAAACAGCCGAAAGGCGTTGAGTACGAATATCGAGGCGCTCGGCATGAATTGCTGCAGCGCCGGGGAAGCCGGAGAGGCACTCCGGATCATTGACCGGTTCGGGGAAACGGATACAATGGATATCCTTATCATGGATGCCTGTCTGTGCAAAGAGGATACGGTTGAAGTGCTCAAACGGCTGGGTGCGGATCACCAAAACCCGAACGTGAAATCCATTGTTCTGCATGAGTTCAATGCTGCTGAAAAAGCAAGGGATATGACCGCCCATATGCGGGTGCACGGTTTCCTTGCCAGACCCGTCACTCCTTTGCCTCTTGTGAATACGATACTTGCAGTGACGGGGTACGGTCCTGCCGGAAACAGGGAAAATCTCGATCAGAACCGGCGGAACGGAGAAAAGATATCCGAAGAGGGTAAAGGAAAAAGAATCCTGCTGGTGGAGGACAACGAGATCGGCAGAAAAGTGGTTTCTGAATTTTTGACCGGTGCGGGGTTTGAGGTCCAAGAGGCTTTGAACGGAGAACAGGCACTTGAAATGCTTGAAGGTCTGCGTTTTGATCTGGTGCTCATGGATATCGAAATGCCGGTGATGGGGGGGATCGAAGCGACCCGACGGATTCGCGCTCTTGAAGATGAGCATCTGAGGCACCTGCCGGTCGTCGCCCTTACCGGTCATGTGATGGCGGATTTCAAGGAAAAGTGCCTTGCCGCCGGGATGAATGATCATCTGGAAAAACCGATCCGGCGTGAACTGTTGTACGATATGGTCGAAAAATGGCTGAAACGGTCGGATAGCCCTAAGGATTCGGTTACCGGGAAAGCGGATTTCGATATGGATGTACCGTTTATTGATGTGAAAACGGGAATGGCCTTTGCCGGCGGAAAACCGGATCTTTACAGGCGCCTGCTTGATTCGTTCGTCAATGATTTCCATTATGCCGGCCGCCGGATCAAAGAGGTGCTCTCCAGGGACGAACGGGATCGGGCAAGGCAGTTGGTTCACTCCATCAAATCCGAGGCCGGACACATCGGAGCAAAGAGTTTTGCCGCCTTATGCGGCGACCTTGAAAAGGTGCTGGCGGATGAGGACGGTATGGCGCTTGTCACCGAGCTGAACGAGTTTGTCTCCGGACTGGGGCAACTCCTCCAATCGGTAGAAATTGTAAAAAATCGGCTTGACAGCCATCTGATGATGGAGGAAGATACAGTCGGTTTGCCCGAAGAAACGGATTTGAAAGAAGAGTTGCTGCATCTGCTTGAGTTCGTCCGTAAACATCAGCCGGGAGACTGCCGCCGGGTGCTGAAACGGATCGGGACAGGAAATTCGGGTACGTATCAGGCCGAAGAACTCAAAGCGCTTTCGGAGCTGATTGGAAAATACCGGTTTGCTTCGGCTGAAAACAGGGTTCTGCAGATGCTGGAGAAAATGGAAAAAGAGTGAATATGCCATGACTTCGAAAAGCCGGATTCTGGTTGTAGATGACAGCCCGTCCAATATCGATCTGATCCTTGAGGTGCTGGAGGAACGGTACGTGGTGATTGTGGCCACCAATGGAACCGAAGCGCTGGATATCGTGAACAGGAACAGACCCGATCTCATACTGCTGGATATCATGATGCCCGATATCAACGGGTATGAAGTGATCAAAGCTTTAAAATCCGATGAAGAGACAAAAGACATTCCGGTGATTTTTCTGACCGCACTTGACGAGGTGGATGACGAGGTCAAGGGGCTGGACATGGGCGCAGTGGATTATGTGGTCAAGCCGTTCACTCCCAAACTTCTCAAACGCAGGGTCCAGAATCATATCGCACTCAAAAACCACCGGGACCACCTGGAACGGATCGTGTCCGACAGGACCCGAATGCTGAACCTCACCCAGGATGTCACCATTGAAAGCCTGGGCAACCTGGCCGAATACCGGGACCAGGAAACCGGCGGACACATCAAGCGGACAAAGAATTACGTGAGAGCCCTTGCCGTCGGATTGCGGGAGAACGACCAGTACAGGGGGGATCTCAATGATTCGTATATCGAACTTCTGGCCAAGTCGGCTCCGTTGCATGATATCGGCAAGGTCGGCGTTCCCGACAGTATCCTCATGAAGCCGGGAAAGCTGACGGAGGAGGAGTTTGCCGAGATGAAAAAACACACGGTTTACGGTCGCGAGATCATAACGGCGTCGGAAAAGAACCTGGGAGAGGACTCCTTTTTGAGTATTGCCAGAAAGATCGCTTACTGTCATCATGAAAAATGGGACGGTTCCGGTTATCCACAGGGGCTCGCCGGCACGGATATTCCGCTTTCCGGACGGATCATGGCGGTTGCGGACGTATATGACGCATTGATATCCAAACGGGTGTACAAGCCGCCGTTTCCCCATAAAAAGGCGGTGGGGATCATTGAAAAAGACAGGGGAACCCATTTTGATCCCCGGATTACGGACGTGTTTTTACAGATGAAGGATCAGTTTCGAAAGATCGCATTTGAATATGCGGATTTTGATGAAGAGCGGGAAATGCTTGAACAGCAGTAATAAGTAAACTGCCTGAATGAGATTTACAAAAGAGAGGGGGATTCGTGAAAAACCTGAGTTTGCGGCTGAAAATTTCCATTATCGTCGTGATTGCGCCCATTGTGGTGGGTATGATTATGCTGTTCTTTCATGTGAAGGATATCAAGCGGGACGCGGTGGAGTCCATGAAGGCCAAAAGCCGTGCCATTGTGCTCATGGCGGAATCGGCCAGAAACGAGATGGGCGAAAAGCTTTCCGATGGTATCATCCGGAATTTTACGGATCTGGAACAGGAAAAGCGCGTTGACGCCGTGCCGATCATTACGGCCATAAAGATGGCCGAAGAGAATGCGGAAAGCGCCGGATACCGGTTCCGGGTATTTAAGAAGAATCCCCGCAACCCCGAAAACGAGCCGGATGAATTTGAAAGCCGGGTCCTGGCGGAGATTAAATCGAAGGACCTGAAGGAAAAGTTTGTATACGAAGAGGATTATATCCGGTATTTCCGGCCGATTAAGCTCACCAGAGACTGCCTTGTCTGCCACGGAAGCCCGAAAGGGGAGAAAGACCCCATAGGGGGGATCAAGGAAGGGTGGAAGGCGGGAGAGATCCACGGGGCGTTTGAAATCATCACCTCCCTGGATACGGCAAAAGCCAAGATCGCCAAAACCACAACCACCATGTCTCTGATCACCGTGCTGATCGTCGGCCTGTCGTTCGTTGCAGCCATACTTCTTTTACGGGTGAACCTGCTGAAACCGCTTTATTATATCCGGGGCGTCATCAGCCGGATTGAAAAAGGAGATCTGTCCGGAGACATACAAACCACCCGTCATGATGAGCTCGGCGAGATTACGGACAATCTCAAAAGCATGTCGGAAAAGCTTAAGGCCAATATCAGCCAGATGGTCGAGGTCGGCCGGTTTCTTTCCGATTCTTCCGAGAATATGGGCCATGTATCCGGGGCCCTCACCGAAAGTTCCCAGAACACTTCCAAACAGGCGGAAAGTGTGGCTGCCGCGTCTGAAGAAATGAGCGCCAATATGGAATCGGTGGCCGCAGCAGTGGAAGAGACCTCCACCAATGTCACCCAGGTGGCCCAGTCCGCTGAAAGTATCAAAACTTCTTCCCGGAATGTGGTTGCCAGTACGGATGAAGCCATGAAAATTACCCGGACGGCGGTGGCCGAATCCGAGAATGCTTCGGAAAAGATCAACCAGCTGGGAGAAGCGGCCCGGGAAATCGGCAAAACCATAGAGCTGATCACGGATATTTCAGAACAGACCAATCTTCTGGCCCTCAACGCCACCATAGAGGCGGCCCGGGCAGGGGAGGCAGGGAAGGGATTCGCTGTCGTGGCCGATGAAATCAAGGCATTGTCCAGGCAAACCTATGAAGCCACCGAAGAGATTAAACAGAAAACCGTTGGGATACAGGACACCACCGGTGAAACAGTGGATCAGATTTCAAAGATTTCCGATGTCATCAACCAGGTCAACGAGGTGGTGGACGGGATTGTGCGGATGATTTCCGAGCAGACCGAGCTGATCAATGAAATCGCGGATAATGTGTCCAACGCCTCCCAGGGCACCCGGGAGGTCAGTGAAAACACCTCCCAGGCTTCGGCGGCGGCGGCCGAGATTGCCGAGAATATCGCCCGCGTCAACCAGAATGCGGG
>JAIPEK010000056.1 GCA_021737205.1 Desulfarculaceae bacterium | reverse complement strand
ACGAGATTGTGGGGCAACTATCCTTGCCCCCTGAGGGGGCAAGGCAAACTAAGCCCCTTTCAGGGGCAACCCAAAGCCTGGCCCTCAGGGCCAGGATATTTACTCTATAACGGATTCGACTGCAGAGCCTCTGTGAGTTCTTCCACAGTGGCGGTGGCGGTGCCCACTTTGCCGACCACGATGCCGGCCGCGGCATTGGCCACTTCCGCACTCCGCCTGAAGGATGCGCCTGCGGCAAGGCAGAGGCCCAGGATGGAAATCACGGTATCTCCGGCCCCGGATACATCAAACACCTGTCTGGCCATGGAGTGAATCCGGAAAGGAGGCCGGTCTTTTTCAAAAAGCAGCATCCCGTCTTTCCCGCAGGTGACCAGGAGTTTTTCCAGCCGGGCCGATTCGAGGATTGTTTCTCCGGCCGGAATCAGGTCATTGATGCGGTTGATCTCCATACCGGACGCCAGTGCGGTTTCCTTCCGGTTGGGGGTGAGCACATGAACGTTTTCATATTTGGAAAAGTTCATTCCTTTGGGATCGGCAAGGCAGAAAATGCCGTTCTGTTTTGCAAGTTCGGACACGGAGGTCACCAGGTCTTTTGTGACAAGCCCTTTGCTGTAGTCGGAGATGATTACAAGATCGGCGGATGCCAGTTTTTCTTTCAGCATAAGTAAAATCCGGTCAAAAGTGTCCGGGCTGACATTTTCCTTGGTTTCCCTGTCGATTCTCAGCACCTGCTGGCTGGAGGCGATGATCCGGGTTTTTCTCGTGGTGGGGCGATAGGGCTCGCTGACGATGCCGTCGGTTTGAACCCCCAGCTCGGTTAGCTTGGCCAGAAGCTGTTTCCCGGTCTTTCCGGTTCCTGCCGTACCAATAACGGAAACGGATGCTCCCATGGAAACGATGTTGTTGATGACGTTGCCTGCGCCCCCCAGGGTGAAGTTCTCCCGGCTCACCCGGACCACCGGTACCGGGGCCTCCGGGGAGATCCGGTCCACATCTCCCCAGACGTACTCGTCAATCATCAAGTCCCCGACCACCAGGATGTTCAGTTTTTTGAATGCGGAAATATCAAATGTCATGGTTTACAGGCAGGAATCAATCATATGTTTGAGGTCATTGTAGTCTTTTGCCACCGGCAGCCGGGGAAAATCCGCCGCCACGTTGTCCGGCGGGCTGAAAAGAAACCCTTTGTCCGCCTGGAGCAGCATGCCCGTATCGTTGTACGAGTCCCCGAAAGCGACCACTTCATAATTCAAACCCTGTAACGCTCGGACCGCCTGTTTTTTCTGCTCCTGCTGCCGGATGTTGTACCCGGTGATCCTGCCCTTGCCGTCGATTGTAAGGTTGTGGCAGAGCAGGGTGGGAAATTCCAGCTTTTTCATCATGGGCCGGGCAAACTCCTCGAACGTGTCCGAGAGAATGATGATCTGGGCGCGCTCCCGGATCCATTGCAAGGTGTCCAGTGCCCCTTCAAGAGGGTCCATTTCCGCGATCACCGACTGAATGTCGTGGATGGTAAGCCCGTGTTCAGCCATCAGGGAAAGTCGTTTGGTCATGAGTTCGTCATAGTCGCTGATGTCCCTTGTGGTCAGCTTGAGTTCATCTATACCGGTTTTCCGGGCCACTGCGATCCAGATTTCCGGGATGAAGACCCCTTCAAGATCCGCACAGAAAATTTTCATGGGTTACTCCTGGGTGTTGTTGTCTTCGATCCGGATCAGGACCGGTTTGTCCGGGATGGAATCCAGGGCCGAGATTCTGTCGATGGCCCGGATCACATTCTCCTCTTTTGCCTCGTGGGTGATCATCACCACCGGTACGGCATCATTGGCATTCTTGCCCTTCTGGTGGACGGATTCGATACTGATGCCCAGTTCTCCCAGGATTCCGGAGATTTTGGACAGAACACCCGGGTTGTCCACGGCTGCACACCGTATGTAATATCGGGTGTAAAGGTCTTTCATGGGAAGGATGTCGGCTTTCTTGATATTGTCTTCCGGGTAGCCAAGGATCGGCACTCTTCTTTTGGCGGAGACAATGAGGTTCCTGGCGATATCGGCAATGTCGCTGACCACGGCGCTTGCGGTGGGCATCATGCCGGCCCCGTGGCCGTACAGCATGGTCGGGCCGGTTTCGTCCGCATCAATGGCGACTGCATTCATCACCCCGGTCACATGGGCCAGCGGGTTGGAAAGGGGAATCATGGTGGGATGAACCCGTGCTTCCACCTGTTCTCCATGGGATTTGCTGATGGCCAGAAGTTTGATGTCATACCCGAAGTTTGCGGCGAACCGGATGTCGATCGGTTTGATGCAAGAGATTCCCTCCACGTGAATGTCATCGAGATTGATGTCGATGCCGTGGGCCAGGGAGTTGAGGATCGCCAGTTTGTGGGACGAATCGTGCCCGTCGATGTCAAGGGAGGGTTCGGCCTCTGCAAACCCTTTCTCCTGGGCAGTTTTCAACGCTTTTTCAAATGAGTCCCCGTGTTTGGAGATCCGGGTGAGTATATAGTTGCATGTGCCGTTTAGAATGGCTGACATGGACCGGATGTTGTTGGCGATCAAGGACTCCCGCATGGTTTTGATGATGGGCATGCACCCGCCCGTGCTCGCCTCGAATGCGAGATCCACCTGTGCGGTACGCGCCACTTTCACGATCTCGTTCCCGTGGGCGGAAAGAAGCGCCTTGTTGGCGGTGACCACGTGCTTTCCTTTTTCAAGCGCCCGTATGGTGTACTCCTTTGCAATGCCTTTACCGCCGATCAATTCCACCACGATGTCGATCTCCGGGTCTTCCAGTATCTGTTCCGCATCCGGCACAAGCACGCCTTCATCGAAGTGTACGTCCCTGTCTCTTTGGGTGTCCGGATCGGCCACCCGCTTGAGATGCAAAAAAGCGCCGGTTCTGGAACTCAAAAGATCTTTTTTTTCCAGGAGCAGTTTCGCCACCCCGGTTCCGACAACTCCGCATCCGAGTATTCCGATATTGATCTGTTTCATATTCCCATACATCTCCCAAATCTGGTAAACAAGCTCAATTAATACAATAGAAACGGTTCGATGTCAAAAAGGTTTTGACTTTTTCGGCCTGAAACCGTATGGTATATTGCTTGACTTGGGACAGGTATACAGGATCGAAATAAAAGGGAAAGGCATATAAATGAACGGTTCCATGACATATTCAGGTTCCGGTGTGGATATCGACAAGGCGGACAGGCTCGTCGAGAAAATCAAGAAAATTGCCAAGAGCACGCCGAGGTCCGGTGTGATGGGGGAAATAGGCGGCTTCGGGGGGCTTTACTCCCTGAACCTGTCCAATACCCCCAACCCGGTGCTGGTCAGTGCCACCGACGGGGTCGGAACCAAACTCAAAATCGCGTTTCAGACGGACCGGCACGATACCATCGGGATCGATCTGGTGGCCATGTGCGTGAACGACATCCTGGTGCAGGGGGCAAAGCCTCTGTTTTTCCTGGATTATCTGGCAATGGGGTGTCTTGACAATGATACGGCCGAACGGATCGTTCAGGGGGTGGCCAAAGGATGCAGCGAGGCCGGATGCGCCCTTCTCGGCGGAGAAACCGCTGAAATGCCGGGCATGTACAGCGACAAGGAGTATGACATCTCCGGGTTCGCAGTGGGACTTGTGGATAATGACAAAATTATCGACGGCTCGTATATCCGCAACGGACATCAACTGATCGGAATCGGCTCCAGCGGGCTGCACAGCAACGGGTTCTCCCTTGTCCGAAAGATCTTTTTCGAAAAGTGCGGGTATACACCGGAGACCGAGATTTCCGAATTCGGCTCCACTCTCGGAGAAGAGCTTTTGAAACCCACCCGGATCTATGTTTCCTCGGTTCGGAATCTTTTGCGGGACCTTCCGGTCCACGGGATCGCCCATATTACCGGCGGAGGCCTGGAGGACAACCTGATCCGTGTGCTGCCTTCGGCCTGCAAAGCCCGGCTCCAAAAGGGAAGCTGGGAAGTGCCGCCCGTTTTTCAGGTTCTCCAGCGGGAAGGGGCCGTATCCGACGAGGAGATGACCAGAACGTTCAACAACGGGATCGGAATGGTTCTTGTGGCACCTTCCAGCCATGTGCAGGAAATTATGGATCGGCTCTCCGCCATGGGAGAAAAATCCTGGCTCATCGGAGAGATCGTTTCGAGAACCGGATCGGAAAGACAGGCGGAGTGGGCCTGATTCATCTTCAATGATCGTTCTCGGCATTGAAACATCGTGTGACGAAACGTCGGCTGCTGTGGTAAAGGACGGCAGTACCGTCCTTTCCAATGTGGTCGCTTCCCAGACGGAGGCTCATCACCGGTACGGCGGGGTGGTCCCGGAAATCGCATCCAGACTTCATATAGACGCCATTTCACGGGTGGTGGGGGCTGCAATGGAAAAGGCCGGAGTTCCAGTGGGCGCCATTGACGGGGTGGCCGCCACAAGAGGCCCCGGGCTGATCGGATCGCTGCTGGTGGGATTTTCCTTTGCCAAGGCGTTCTCCTATGCCGCGAATGTGCAAATGACAGGCGTCAACCATCTCGAGGGACATATCTATTCCTCGTTTTTGTGCGACACTCCGCCGCCGTTTCCGTTCATTGCCCTTGTGGCCTCAGGCGGGCACACCAATATCTATTATGTGCAGTCATACAGCCGGTTCGAACTCATGGGACAAACCCGGGACGACGCTGTGGGAGAGGCATTTGACAAGGTTTCCAAGATGCTGGGGTTCGGTTATCCCGGCGGTCCCGTGATTGAATCCATGGCACTCAAAGGGGACCCGGCCCGGATTGATTTCCCCCGGACCTTTCTGGAGAAGGGGAGTTTTGATTTCAGTTTCAGCGGGATTAAGTCCGCCGTGGGCCGGTATCTTGCCGAGAACCCGGACCGTTCGGAAGAGTCTTTACACCATATTGCAGCCGGGTTCCAGGCTGCAGTCCGTGATGTTTTGATCGGCAAGCTTCTCCTTGCCTGTACGGAAAAAGAATGCTTGAACGTGGCTGTTACAGGCGGGGTTGCAGCAAATTCGACATTCTGCAGAGCGCTTTCCAGTCGGGCGGGGCAATCGGGGATTACCGTTCATGTGCCGGCCAAGGAGTACTGCGGAGACAATGCCGCCATGATCGGGGCACGGGGCTTTCGGCAGTTCATGGACGGCGATGTCTGCTCTGTGTCTGACGACGTCTTTTCGAAAAACCGGATTTGATAAACTCCCTGCTGCCGGTTCAAATTTTCAGGTATTTCTTTTTGGCCGTCATTATCCTGGAGACGGAAGCTCGTCCCGAATTTTCATGTTCCCGGCTTGATTCCATCAGGCTGCAAAACGAACGGAACATGTGTTCGATATCAGGGCCGGGGTGGCAGATCAGCGCGATGTCCGTGCCTGAGACCAGTATCCGCTCGGCGCACGTGTCGATATCGTGAGTCACGGCCTTCATATCCAGGTCATCCGTGATCACAAGGCCGTTGTATCCTAAAGTGTCCCGCAAAAGTTCCTTGATGATGACCTCGGAGAGACTCGCCTGCCAGTGAGGGTCCAGTTGCGGGTACAGGATGTGGCCCGGCATGATGCCGGCCGCACCTGCTTTTACAGCTTCCCTGAACGGCGGAAGATCCCGGGAGAAAAGCGATTGCAGGTCCGCATCCACCACCGGGAGATTGAAATGGGAGTCAACTGATGACCGGCCGATACCGGGAAAATGTTTGCCCACCGCCATAATCCCGTTCTGCTGCATCCCGGTGATGACCCGGCATCCCAGCCTTGAAACCGTTGCCGTGTCCTTTTCAAACGCCCTGTCTTTCATGACACTGTCCTCGATATCCCCGACCACATCCAGTACAGGGGCAAGGTTCATGTTGAAACCAACGCTTTTAAGTTCTCTTGAAACCGTACGGGCATACCGGTCCGCCTGCTCTTCGGTTTTGATGGAAGGGTTGCCCGGGAATACCGTGAACGGCGGTTTCAGCCTTGCCACCGGCCCGCCTTCCTGGTCGATGGAAATGAATACCGGGGGTGAACCGTTTTGTATTGCGCAGTCCATGATTTTCCTGCAGAGCTCAAACAGCTGTTCCGGAGATTCCACGTTCCTTGAAAACAGGATCAGCCCGCCCACATGGAGCTCTTTTATAAGATATTCGATATCCGTGTTGAATTCGGTGCCGGTAAACCCGGCCATGATTTTCTGGCCGGCGGTTTTCCGGATATCTTCAGGATGAAACGTCATAATTTTATATAATTGCCTTGACTTTCTTCTTTTGTAAATATTAAAAGTAAAGTTTTTTACCAGGATTGGGGATTCATATCATGAAAAAAGAGACATTGAAATCAGAATCTATACTTTTACTGGTGGCGGTGATATGGGGCCTTGCCTTCGTGGCCCAGAGAGCGGGCATGGAGTATGTGGGCCCGTTTACATTCAACGGGATCCGTTTTTTCCTGGGGGCGCTGTCTCTGACCCCGTTTCTGGTAACTCTCAGGGGCAGAACCCGGCCGTCCGTCTCCGGCCGAATGGAATACACACGGACAGAGCTTTTGAAAAACGGACTTTTTGCCTCCATCTTTCTCTTTGGCGGAATTTCCTTCCAGCAGGTGGGCCTGGTGTATACCACGGCAGGAAAAGCGGGATTCATAACGGGGCTGTATGTGATCCTGGTGCCGATCCTGGGGATGATCCTCAAACGAAACCGGACCGGCCTTAATACCTGGATCGGTGCGGTGCTGGCAGCTACGGGCATGTATCTTCTGAGTGTGACACAGGATTTCACCATCGCCTTCGGTGATTTTCTCGAACTCTTGTGCGCTTTCTGCTTCGCCGCTCACGTGATTATCATCGATGATCTTTCCAACCGGTTTCATACGGCGGATCTTGCTTTTATCCAGTGTGTGGCGTGTTCTATCATCTCCATGGCGGTGGCGCTGGCATTTGAAATCATTACCCTGGACGGTATTCTCATGGCGGCGATACCGATTTTTTACGGGGGCGTCTTTTCCGTGGGAATCGCATATACCCTGCAGATATACGGACAGAAAAACAGCCATCCTTCCCATGCCGCCATCATACTGAGCCTTGAATCCCTGTTCGCCGCCCTGGGCGGATGGATCATACTCAATGAAATCATGTCTGCAAGATCGATTACTGGCTGTGCCCTGATGATGGCGGGCATGCTCATCTCCCAGCTTCTGAGAAACGGGGATCGGAAAGTTTCCGCTATTGAAATTGAAAGGGGAAAGGGATTGTGATAAGGTATTTTATAAAAAATTGTAAATGATTGGAGTAATTGTATGAACACTCAGGACTATATAGAAATCGAAAACAAGTACGGTGCGAAGAACTATAAGCCCCTGGACGTGGTCATCGAAAGAGGCGAGGGGGTCTGGGTATGGGATGTGGAAGGCAAGAAGTATCTCGACTGCCTGGCCGCCTATTCCGCGGTCAATCAGGGCCATTGCCACAAGCGGATCGTGGGCAAACTCAAAGAGCAGGCGGAAAAGCTCTGCATCACCTCGAGGGCGTTCCGGAACAACCAGCTTGCCCATTTTTACAAGGAGATCTGCGAGCTGACCAATTCCCACATGGTGCTTCCCATGAACAGCGGCGCCGAAGCCGTGGAAACCGTGATCAAGGCGGTCCGGAAATGGGGATACAAGGTCAAGGGCGTACCTGAAGGCAAAGCGGAAATCATTGTCTGCAACGACAATTTCCACGGCAGGACTTTGACCATCATCGGCTTCAGCACCGAAGAGCAGTACAAGGACGGGTTCGGCCCCTTCACCCCGGGGTTCAAGGCGATTCCGTTCGGGGACGCCAAAGCGCTTGAAGATGCCATTACCGAGAATACCGTGGCGTTCATGGTGGAGCCGATCCAGGGAGAGGCCGGGGTCATCGTGCCCCCGGAGGGGTATCTCAAGGATGTGAGACGGATCTGCTCGGACAACCGGGTGGCCCTGGTGTTTGATGAAATCCAGACCGGGCTCGGCCGGACAGGCAAGTTTTTTGCAGAGGAGCATGAAGGCGTGGAGTCCGACGTAACCCTGATCGGAAAGGCCCTTTCCGGCGGATGCTATCCGGTTTCAGCGGTTCTCTCCAACGAGGACGTGCTCGGGGTGTTCATGCCCGGCGAGCACGGGAGCACGTTCGGCGGCAACCCGTTGGCATGCGCTGTGGCAAGGGAAGCCTTGAAGGTTCTTGTGGAGGAAAACCTGGTGGAAAACGCCAGAGACCTGGGAACGTACTTCAAGGAACGGCTGCAGGCCATTGACAGCCCTCATGTCCAGGATGTCAGGGGCAAGGGGCTTTTAATCGGTGTGGAGCTGAAACACGAACTCGGCGGGGCCCGTCCGTTCTGTGAAAAACTCAAGGAAAAAGGCCTGTTGTGCAAGGAAACCCATGATCACGTCATCCGGTTCGCCCCGCCTCTTGTCATTACAAAGGAAGAGATCGACTGGGCTGTGGAACGGGTGGCAGAGGTTCTTGCCGCTACCGATTAATGGACTTCAGCGCCTTTTTAATTTTTTCATTGATCATGCCGGACAGCGCGCCCGCTTCCTTGAGGCTGGCGGCTGTTTCCGGCTTTTCGTTTTCCGCCGCCTTTTCCGCCCATGACAGATAGGTGGTCTTGTGGCTTTCATTGTGGTCGAGCCAGTGCTCAAACAGCCGGGTGAGTTTCTCCTCAAACGTGAGTTCCCGGTTTTCTTCATGGTCGTGATGGTGTTGGGTATGATGATGCTGATGTTCGCCTGTCATTTGATCACTCCGTTCAGATAGGTTTTCAGGGGAACCGGTACGGGCATGTATCCGTGGATCGGTTTCCATACACTGTATGCACTCATTTCGATTCCGCAGTAAATGATGGAGACCGGTCTGTCCGCGGACACCACCACTACAATCACGTTATCGTGTTCGCACGAGAAGCGAAGCGCGGAATTGTATCTTGCTCCCCTTGCCAGATTTTCCCAGTTGGTGGTCTTGCCGTCCAGAAGACAGGCAAATCCGTTGATAAACAGGTTGCGGGTGATGTGAACCGCTCCGTCAATTTTGGTCAGAGAGCAGGCAAGGTCGATATGGTTCGGGTCCAGCAGGTTCAGCGGCGGGTCCAGGACATGTCCGGTGAGTTTCAGGGGAGTCTCGTTCAGGTCTATGACCAGCGTGCTCCCGTGACGGTTCATCTCTGCATGGTGGACAAGTTCGGAGATAATCTGGAAAAGAACGGTGGAATTTTCAGTGGAGAGATCGGAATCCAGCAGCAGTTCTTCGAGTTCGACCATTTTGGCTCTTCTTGTTGAGGAATGAAAATTGCCGTCGCAGAAACTGCAGACCAGTTCGGAACCAATTTTTAAAAATCCGTGATCTCCCTTGAATTGGGCTGAAACCGCATGTTCGGGGACCGGCATGTCCGAGATGCCGATGATAGTGCAGCCGTCCGATACCAGTTTCCGGTTGGAATCTTCCACCGCCAGAAGCAGTTTCCTGATATGCTTGACACTGGTCAGAACGGGTTGTTCGTGGCGCTGAATCCGTGTCAGGAAAGAAATATGTTTCACAGTGTCCGGGTCAATAAAGAAAAGATCCCCTTTGGGAAGTTCTCCTTCCTCCCTGGTTTTGGAGATGTCCAGGACAGTATTAAGGATGGGCGGAATCAGCATGGTGGAGGTGCAGAACTGTAGCTGGTCTTTCCGGTCGATAACATGATCGGCGATGGCTTGCAGGGAGTAGTTTTTTAGAACGTACCCGGAGGAATTGATGATCACCCGGTCGGAAAAGTAATCCGCGGACAAAAGCCAGGCCGCATGTTCAAGCCATTTCCGGGTGGGCTCCACCGAGCATATATCCGGGTGGTGGTCCGTGAGCCACATCTGGTAGAAAAAGGATTCCCCGCATGTGCCGTAGCTTATCAGGCCGGCCAGGGAAAGCTCGTCCACCGGGATCAGAAACCCCTTGGTCTGGTTTTCAATGCGGTTGACAATCGACTGTTTCCATCCGGGATAGTCCTCCAGGTAGACTTCCTTGATCCGGGATTCATGGCCCTTGAGAATGTTCTGGGGATCGAAGATCTGAAGCGGGTCCCGGACGGTGGGCTGGTAAATCACAGCTACCCGGCTCGGGTTTGAAAATTTGGAAAGCCCTTCGGCAAGACCGTTTAAAATGTTGGAAAGACAGAGGTTGCGGCTGGTGTGCTTATCCTTCATCACTATCCTGTCCGTATGTTTTAAACTTTTCCATCACGTGTTCCATTTCATC
>JAIPEK010000055.1 GCA_021737205.1 Desulfarculaceae bacterium | reverse complement strand
TGCAAAAACCACGATGATAACGATCCCCGCCCCCATCAATCGTTTCTTGATCCATTCACGGTCCGGAGATTTGACGTATCGAGCCACCTGTCCCCCTATACGGATCCTTTGAGCCGACGTTTTTCAAAAAGCTTTTCACATCCTTTGTCCCAATACCGATGGACGATAAACACCAGCTTGACAGCCACGGGGATCAGAAGCGCAGCCCACAAGAGCTGTTTTATCATAAGGGAAAAATTCAGGGAAAGCACTCCTTTGCCGCCCGAACTGATGAAAACGGACAAAAGCAGAAACAGGTATTCAAGAAGCACGGAAAAAACCGTAACCGCAGGAAGAAAGAAGAGGCTCCTGGAAAAAAACACCGGTTTCATCAGCTGAACGAGGATATACATCCATATGTACGAAGAGAGATAAAGCCCAAACGGGGACCCGGAAAGGCTGTCCATAATGCATCCGATGACCGCCACAGCCCCCAGGACCCAGGGATGGGAAAACAGGAGGCTTACATACAGCACATTGATGATCACAAGATCAAAGGAATTGCTGATAATGGAAATTTCGGGCAGTACCGTTGTTTGCATGACAATCAGAAAAAGGGCCAGGATGATGAAAAAAGGAAAAGTCATTTACTCTTTCTTTTTCGGTTCACTGAAATCCACGGCCACAAGGACTTCCTCAAGCTTGTCAAAATCCACACTCGGTTCGACAATCACTTTCTGGAAAAGCTCGGAATTTCCTTTTTTCACTTCCACCACGCTGCCGACCTTCAAACCTTTGGGAAACACCTGATCGAAACCGGAAGACACAATCATGTCCCCGTCCCGGATGCCCTCCTTGCGAAGTGCATACCGGAAATGGCATTTCTCGCTGTTGTCCCCTTTTACAACCCCCCTTATCCGCGAGCCCTGCACAAGGGAATCCACTGCACTGTTCCGGTCGGTGATCAGGAGAATTCTCGAGTATCTTCCGGCCACCCGTATCGTCTGGCCCACCACCCCTTCGGCCACCAGAACGGGCATGCCCTTTTCGATATCGTCATTTGCACCCTTGTCGATCATGATCGTCTTGAAAAAAGGTGTGGGATCCCGGGCGATCACCTGGGCCGCAACAAATTTGTAGTCCACGGACCGGGTGAAATTGACAAGTTTTTTCAGCCGCCGGTTTTCAAGTTCCACCTCATGCAGCCGGTTGTTCACCTCCTCCACCTTTGACAGTTTCCGCCTGAGTCTGCTGTTCTCCTCGGCCGTTGAAACCGTACAGAAATAAACCTGCCAGACCTTTTCAGCGGAGTTCAGCGTATGAGCCACTGCGGCCTGGAACGGGGCAATCAGTGAAATGGCGATCCGTTCAACCCCGTTATCCGGCATTGCTTCCCGGCTGCTCACTGTCACCATGATAAAATTTACGGCAACAAAAAGGAGTCCGCCGATAAGGAGAAGCATCTTCCTGGAAAACATGAAATCAGTCTATTACAACCTCTTTGAGTATTTCCACATGATCGAGAACCTTTCCGCACCCGGCCGCCACTGTGGAAAGCGGATCGTCGGTCACCACGATGGGCAGCCCGCTTTTTTCCTGGAGAAGCTTGTCCAGATTTTTCAAAAGGGCACCGCCTCCGGTGAGAACGATGCCCGAATCCACAATATCCGCGGCAAGTTCGGGCGGTGTCTGCTCCAGTGCGATTTTCACCGTCTCCACGATGGCGTCGATCTGTTCGGATATGGCCACGCGTACCTCTTCGGAATCAATTGCCAGTATCTTGGGTATCCCGGAAACCAGATCCCGGCCCTTGACTTCAATGGTTTCAACATTCTCGGGGTCCGGATATGCATTTCCGACCTGGGTTTTGATCAATTCCGCGGTGCGTTCGCCGATCAGAAGGTTATACTTGCGCTTGATATGCTGGCTTATGGAGGCGTCCATTTTGTCCCCGGCCACTCGTATGGACCTTGTGTATACAATACCGGCAAGGGAGATCACCGCGACTTCCGTGGTCCCGCCGCCGATATCCACGACCATGTTGCAGGTGGGTTCGGTAATGGGCAGCTCGGCCCCGATGGCCGCGGCCATGGGCTCCTCGATCAGAAAGACTTCCCTTGCACCGGCGGATTCGGCCGATTCCCTGACCGCCCTTTTTTCCACCTGGGTGATGCCGGAAGGAACTGCGATGACGATCCGGGGCCGGACAAGTGCGCTTCTGTTGTTATGGACCTTTTTAATAAAATGTTTAAGCATGGCTTCGGTCACTTCAAAATCCGCAATCACCCCGTCCCTCATGGGCCTGATCGCCACGATATTGCCGGGTGTCCGCCCCAGCATCTTCTTGGCCTCAAGTCCGACCGCAAGAACCCTGTTCTTGGATTTGTTATCCGTCCGGACAGCCACCACCGAAGGCTCACTGAGCACAATCCCTTTGCCTTTTACATATACGAGTGTATTCGCTGTTCCAAGGTCCAGCGCAAGGTCGCTTGAAAAAACTCCAAGTAAAGAATCGACGATAAGGTTCATGATACCTCTTCTGTTATAAAATGATGAACATTAATGCATTTTAAAGAATAATTCCTAAACGGTACTAGCTAACAAATATACCCGGATTTTACAAGAAAAAGATACATTTATTTACAATCCTTTATATTTTTTCCTGTTTTTCCTAAAACCCGTTCCATTACCAGATCATGGAGTTGAGGCCGGAAAAAACGGATGGCATTGTTTTCCCGCAACGGATGAACCCGGTTGGTCAACAGGATCACGATCACCGAAGAAACAGGGTCAATCCAGAACGAGGTGCCGGTAAATCCCAGATGCCCCACGGTACTGGAAGAAGCATACTTCCCTGCGGCTGATCCGGCAATAGAAGGCGTGTCAAATCCGGCCACATGAGAAAAGGAGCCTTTTTTCTCCGCAAACTTTCGGATGACCCTGCCGTCCAAAACCGTAGTCCGTCTTTCCTGCAGCGCCCCGAGGATTTCTTCGGCCAGTTTCAGAACCGCATCCGCACTCCCGAAAAGGCCCGCATGTCCGGCCACACCGCCGACAGCCCATGCATTGTCGTCATGTACCTCCCCGCGAAGCACTTTTTCTCGCCATCGGCAGTTTTCAGTGGAAACCATACGGTCGTGTGTCTTTTGAAAAGCGCCTCCGTCAATTCGAGAAGCAAACCGATCCGCAAAAAACAGGTCCCGGATTCCCAGGGGCTTGTAAATCTCATTTTCCACATACCGATCCAGCCGCACTCCGGAGACATCTTCAACGATCCAGGCAAGAATCATATACCCGATATCACTGTAGAGGCAGGTTTTTCCCGGCCGATTCACAAGGGGCTCGGCCGCCAGAAATTCACGGAGAACCTTTTCCCGTTCCCGCCGGGGATGAAATACCAGGTGTTCATAATACGGCCGATGGGCCGGCAGTCCGGATTTATGCCGCAGCAGCTGTTCCACGGTGACACCTGCTTTGTCCGTGCGGCTGAAGGCGTTGATAAGAGAGGAAAGTGTCTGTCCGGTTCGGACCTTCCCCTCCGCTACCAGTTTTGCAAATGCAAGTGCGGTGGCCAGAGGTTTGGTCAGAGAGGCAAGGTCGAAGAGACTGTTTTTTTTCACCGGTTGGCCCGAACCGATATCCGATACTCCGAAAGCCTCGAAAAATCGAGTCCGGCGAGCCTCCTGAACCAGCAGAACGCCGCCCGGAAACACGCCCTGCTCAATCCCTTTTTTCATCCTCTCCGATACGGCGTCCATTCACCGCCCCCCGGAGCAGTGCAAAATCCCTGTTGCCGTGTCCATTCGGGCAGCGGTTCCGAAGGCAAGGCAGAGATTGTCCTTTCCGTGCCCGGCATCCATGCCCGCCATCACCGGCACATCGTATTCATCGAAGGTTTCCGTTACAATCTCGTGGACCATCTCTTCGGGTTCGCACTTTTCAAGGGCCCCGACAATCACTCCTTTCACTCCTTCAAAACAACCGGCCATCCGGAGCTGGGTCAGCATCCGGTCGATTTTGTAAGGCGGTTCCGCCGTGTCCTCCATAAAAAACAGCCTGTTTTGAAATGACGGCTGGTAAAGAGTCCCGGCCAGATGAGAGAGGGTGGCAAGATTGCCGCCGGAGAGAATTCCCCTGCTTTCCCCTTTTTTCAAAACCACGGGATCGGTGATCGTGATATGATTTTCCTTTCCTGAAAGCGCGGCGGCAAGAGACCGTCGGGTCCGTTCCGTTGAATAAGCAAGCGAGGTCACCACGGGACCGTGGATCGCACCGGCCACAGAGTGTTCCACCATCCGTACCAGGATTGCGGTAATATCGCTGAATCCGACAAAGGGCTTTGGATTGGCCTGAATGGTATCCCAGTCCAGGTGGTCCAGCATCCGCATGGAGCCGTATCCGCCCCGGGCACAGATAATCCCGTCCACCTCCGGTTCAGCATACAACCGGTTGAGGGTTTCAGCCCTGATGACATCGTCTCCGGCAAGATACCGTCTCCGGCTGTAAATCGTATCCGGCAGATATACCTCGAATCCCATCTCCCGCAGCACTGAAACTCCGGCCTGAAACATGCGGGAGTCAAAAGAGCCCGCAGGGGCGCAGACACCGATTGTACCCCCCGGTTCAACCGGCCCCGCCGTATATTCGTTGTTCCGCATCATTTCACCCCGGCCCCTGAATCTCTCCTGTTTTTGTCATCCCGTGTATTGACTGAGTAATACAGAACTGAATTTTGATCAACCCCAAAATGCCCGGTCTCCAGAACGATTGCATGAAATTTTATGAGTCCGTGCCATGTTCCCGGCAGCCCGTGCCATACACACATATGAGTTCTGGACAACCGCCCGAAAACTGGTGCAAAGGGGCGAGAATAATTTCATGCGATCGCCCTGCCGGTGTAAAAGAAGTAGGTTGACACGGAGATAAAATAATGGTAAAGGTATCTCGTTTTTCAAACGACAGGTTCGGAGCGTGGCGCAGTCTGGTAGCGCACTAGCATGGGGGGCTAGGGGTCGTTGGTTCAAATCCAATCGCTCCGACCAAAATTCTATAAACCCGACAGCCTCCCTTTTTTCTCCTTCTTTCGGCTCTTCTCCGGACGATTTTTTTTATCGCTTGACTTTCCTTTTTATTTTTACTACAGATTTCAGGTATACACGGATATTAAAATTCCGCCTGTCTCGGTGCCGGGCCGCCTGTTACGAATACACAGCCGAACTGTTCCGTGGATGACGAGTAAAATTTGATTGGCCGCCAACATCACAAAGAGGGGGAAAGGGTTGATGAAGCTGCAAATGCAAACACTTGGCATTCTCCTTGTAGTCCTTATTGCAACCGCCGCTCCGATCCGCGCCTCCGCCTCCTCCGACCCGGGAACACAAGGCACCGCTGTGTCCGACTCCCTTGACCAGTCACACCGCCGGCAAGATCAAAAAGCTCATGAAGAAGGCTCGTCCCATTCCTCCGGCCACAGGGATCTGGGCCCCCTGCTGCCGCTGTGGAGCTGCATCCCGTTTGCCTGCATGCTGCTGTCCATCGCACTGCTGCCGCTTGCGGCCGAACGTTTCTGGCATCACAACTTCGGCAAGGTATCCGCCTTCTGGGCGCTGACTCTCGCCCTTCCGTTCGTGTACGCCTACCGGGGAACCGCCATGTATGAAATCCTGCACATCATCCTGGTCGACTATATCCCGTTCATTATTCTGCTGTGGTCCCTTTTTACGGTATCCGGCGGAATACTGCTGAAAGGGTCCCTCAGGGGCACCCCCTTGGTCAACACCGTCATGATCCTCATCGGCACCATCCTCGCCTCCTGGATGGGAACCACCGGGGCCGCCATGCTGATGATCCGGCCGTTTCTACGGGCCAATGACTACCGGAAAAGCAGGACGTTCATGGTGGTATTTTTTATCTTTCTTGTGGCCAATATCGGCGGATCTCTGACTCCGCTCGGGGATCCGCCCCTGTTCCTGGGATTCCTGCACGGCGTCTCCTTTTTCTGGACTTTCAATATTCTCCCCCACATGCTGGTCACCGCAGGCATTCTTTTAGGCGTATACTTTCTGCTCGATCTATACTTATATAAAAAGGAGGGAAGAACGCCCCCTGAAGACGAGGCCAAACATCCGCTGAAACTGGAGGGCACATACAATTTTCTCTTTCTGGGGGGAGTCGTGCTTGCCGTGCTTTTCAGCGGCATTGCGGAGCTTGGCCAAATCAACACCCTGGGCGTCCACCGCACCATCCAGGGCTGGGCAAGAGACGGTCTTCTCATTTTGATGGGTCTTCTCTCCCTCTGGGCGACCCCGAGAAAGTTGAGGGAGGAAAACGAGTTCACCTGGTTTCCCATCATCGAGGTGGCGTATCTCTTTATCGGCATATTCATCACCATGACCCCCTGCCTGCTCCTGCTCAAGGCGGGATCGGAAGGAGAACTCGCCTTTCTGATCAACTCGGTTAAAGAGCCGTACCACTACTTCTGGATCACCGGCATGCTGTCGGCATTTCTGGACAACGCCCCCACCTATCTGACCTTTTTCAATACGGCCCTGGGAAGCTTTTACACCGGTATGGCGGAATCACAATCCGTTCCGCTCCTTATGTCGGAAAACGCGGTATATCCCAAGGCCATATCCACAGGCGCCGTCTTTTTCGGTGCGTTCAGCTATATCGGGGACGCCCCCAACTTCATGGTCCGGTCCATTGCAATCGAGGCGAGAACCCCGATGCCGAGTTTTTTCGGATACATTTTCAAGTATGCTTTGATTTTTTTAATACCAACCTTTTTGGTTGTCACCATAATTTTCTTCTAATATATTGAAAAAAGGCCGAAATGACCTCAAAGGCGGAAAAATGAACATTCAACTGGACGGGCTCAATATCGCCGTCATAGGGGCGGATAAACACTGTGAAAAGCTCCTTTCAATCCTGCTGTCGGAAAGCTATCTCTCCAAAAACGTCCGGGTGCTTGCGGTGGCGGACCGAAGCGCCGGTGCCGGCTGCCTCGAATATGCCCGAAAGAAGGGAGTGTTCACCACCACCGATCTCAAATCGGTCTATCAAATGGACAATCTCGACCTTGTGGTTCACTTTTCCAAAAACGGGGACTTCAGGTTTTCTTCGGACCCATCCGTCCCGGAACGCGTGAGAGTGCTGGACCACTATGATTCCATGGTGCTCCTGGATCACCTGGAAATTGAATCGGAAAAAAACGCTGCCAAACAGCGTCTTCTCTCCCATGATCCGAACGGCAAAAATTTAGATTCGGTTTTCGACGAGTTCGCCGGCCGTATCACCCGGATCATCGAAGACCGGACCGAGCACCTTCACGATAAGGAAAAAGGGCTTTCGGAAAGCGAAAAAGAGCTTTCCCAGATTATCCAGGGCAGCATGATTCCCACCTTCATCATCAATGAAGATCATATCGTCACCCACTGGAACCGGGCCTGTGAAAAACTCACCGACTCTCCGGCCTATACCATCGTGGGAACGGACAAGCAATGGACCCCGTTCCGGTCCGAAAAACGCCCCACCATGGCGGATGTGGTCCTGGGCGGCATGGACGAGGACCAGGTTACCAAATATTACGGAAACCTGTGGCAAAAATCCGAGGTCATTGAAGAAGCCTACGAAGCCGAAGAGTTCTTCCCCCACCTGGGAGAGAACGGCAAATGGATCTACTTCACCGCCGCGCCGATCAAATCACCGGAGGGAAAGGTGATCGGCGCCATCGAAACATTGTGGGACAAGACCGAAACCAAAAAGGTGGAAAAAGAGCGGGAACTGAAAAACAAAGAGGTCGCAACCCTTTTTGAAAAATGCAGAAATTCCGAGGAAAAATACCGATCGCTTTTCAACAACAACCCGACTCCCATCTTCATCATCGACAGCCAAACCTTTGAAATTCTGGATGTGAACAACCGGGTGGAGGAAAACTACGGGTATTCCCGAGATGAACTTATCGGCACATCATTTCCGGATCTCGGTGACCGGGAAGATGAAACCATCGCCAACGGGCTGCAGAAAATCCGGCGAGACAAATCCGTCCTGTTTTCCAAAAAAAGGCACTATAAAAAAGGGAAAAAAGTCATTTTTGTCAACATCAACGTCTGTTACGCCCAGTACAGCCTTAGAGACGTACTGATCGCATCCGCCACGGATATAACCGAAAGCATCGAGAAGGAAACACAGCTCATCCAGGCCGGCAAAATGGCCACACTGGGAACCATGGCTGCGGGCATGGCCCATGAAATCAACCAGCCCCTCAATGTGATCCAGATCTGCGCGGATTACTTTCTCAAGATGACCAAAAAGGGGCAGACCATGTCCACCGAAGACATGGAAACATTGGCAAAGGATATTATAGACAACGTGGAGCGGGCCGCCGGCGTGATCAAACATGTCCGGGACTTTGCCCGGCAGTCGGAGCGGGATCTGAAAAAAATTGTCATCAACGACCCTGTCAACGATGTATTCAAGGTCCTCGGCCATCAACTGAGCGTACACAATATTGAAGTGGAGCTTGATCTCGACCCGGACATTCCCCAAATACGGGCCGAACACAACCGGCTGGAGCAGGTGTTCATCAACCTGGTAACCAACGCCATCGACTCCATGGATGAAAAAGAAGCCCGGGCCGAATCCCGGTCGGTTGAAAAGAAACTGAAGATATCCTCTTTCGCAAAAGAGGGATATGCCTGTGTAACAGTTTCGGATACAGGAGTGGGAATGACCGAGGATGTCCGGGAAAAAATATTCGAGCCGTTTTATACCACCAAAGAGACCGGCAAGGGAACGGGGCTCGGCACCAGTATCAGCTACGGCATTATCAACGACTACGGCGGCACCATCGATGTAAAAAGCGAACCGGACAAAGGGGCCGTTTTTACCATACAGTTTCCGATAATCTCATAAGGGCTTTGCAAAATGACGGTGAACAAAATTTTACTGATCGATGACGAGGAGGCCAATGTGAGGCTTCTGGCCATGTCGCTCCAAAGCGACGGGTACGAAGTGTCCATGGCATACAACGGGGAACAGGGGCTTGAAATATTTCAGGAAAAGTGGCCGGACATCGTGATCACCGACATTAAAATGCCCGGCATGGACGGGCTCGAGGTGCTGAAAAAGGTCAAGGAGATCGACCCTGAAACCGAAGTGATCATCATCACCGGCCACGGAGACATCGATTCCACTATAACGGCGCTCCAGTACGGGGCTTCCGACTTTATCAACAAGCCGGTGAGGGAGGAGGCCCTTTCCATCGCCCTGGAACGGGCCCGGTCAAAAATCGAGATCCGGGAGAAGCTCAACGAGTATACGGAAAATCTGGAAAAAAAGGTGAAGGAGGCCACCGAAGAAGTCCGAAGACGGGCCAACTTCCAGCGTCTGTTAATCAAATACAGCAACGACGGAATCGTGGCAACCGACAGCAACTGGAATATCGTGGTATTTAACCCGGAAGCGGAACGGATCTTCGGCCGGCCCAGAAACCGGGTGAAAGACCGGGAGACCATTGACAGCCTGTACACGCCGGAAATCGTGGATGCGTTCAAGAAATGCGCTGCAGCCGAAAAGGGACAAAAATCCCTGCCCTGGCGGGAAGCCTCTTTTCAGAGCCTTGACGGCCGTGAAATTCCGGTCCGCTACTCTGGCAGCATCCTCCGCGAAGGAGAGGAAATGGTAGGCAGTGTGGCGTTTTTCCACGATCTCACCGAGATCAAGAAGCTGGAAAAAGAACTGGTCCAGTCCGAAAGAATGGCCGCTGTCGGACAGACGGTGAGCGGGCTTGCCCACTACATCAAGAACATCCTCATAGGACTTAAAGGAGGAAGTTACATGGTGGATGTGGGGCTTGAAAAGAACAAAACCGAAAAACTGAAAACCGGGTGGCGGACCATCAAGAAAAATATCGAGCGGGTCTCCGACCTGGTCCAGAACCTTTTGACCTATGCCCGGGAAAGCGATCCGCAATACCAGTCCTGCAAACCCAATGAAATTGTCAACGATGTGCTCGAACTTCTCGAGCCCATGGCCGCCGAATACAATATCGATTTGGTAAAAGAGCTGGACCCCGCCATCGAGGAGGTTTCAATGGACCCGCAGACGGTTCACCGCTCGGTTCTGAACCTGATATCCAACGCCATCGATGCCTGCCTTTACGATGAAGACACGTCCAAGGACTGGCGGATACATATCAGAACATGGATAGAAGAAAACCACGGGCTCTGCATTGAAGTGACGGACAACGGCTGCGGAATGAGCCGGGAGACCAAGGATAAAATCTTCACCTCGTTTTACAGCACAAAAGGAGGAAAAGGCACAGGGCCCGGGCTTCTGGTCACCGGCAAACTCATAGATGCACATGAAG
>JAIPEK010000054.1 GCA_021737205.1 Desulfarculaceae bacterium | reverse complement strand
GAATATCGCGTTTTCCGGTCTGCGGGATTTTGAACACCTCGAATTTGTTGACCGGACCCGGACCCTCAAGCGCTGCATCGGGGAACACCTTTTGAGCCTGATCCTGGTTGCGGGCAGTTTTTTCAGAAACCGCAATCCCGGACTGAAGGGGTATGATGCCCAAGGGGCTCCCGCGGATGCCAGACACCTTTTCGATCCCGCACTTCTGGAAAACATCCTGCATGATATCATCCACTCTTACGGAGCCGCATTCGCGGGTTGGTCCCGGGAAAACAGGTTTTCCGAAGAAATCAAACTCCTTGCCGGAGAATTGATTCGGGAAATGGGAGTGGATCGCCATATGGAAGAAGTCTTGAGAATCGAGGACCAGAACCGGATGGATACGGAGCATTTCCGGAACTTTCTTCTGTCCAGGGGAATCGGGGAAAAGGACCTTGCCGCCCATGAAACCGGGAAGGGACGGGAAAACCTGTCGTTGTCAACGGGACCCCATCTCGGCGGGTTCAACCAGACAATATCCACCCCCCGGCTGATCGATCTCCTGTTCACCCTGTCCGCCCTGTTCGTCTCTGACCGCTATCTTTACAAGAGACTTGAGACAAGAAACAAGAGACAAGGCTCGGTTTTATAGTTAGAAATTGGAAATTGGAAATTTGGCCTTCATGCCCGACCTTACCTTTTTCCCCAATTTCAAGTTTCCAATTTCAAGTTTCGAGTCTCCAGTCTCCGGTTGGATTCAGGGCGCCTGGATAATAAGCCGGTCTCCCGGGTGTATGACAGTCCTTCTTGAAAGATTGTTCATGCGCAGAAGTGCGGAAAGGGATACCTGGTACTTCTTTGCAATCAGGGAAAGATTTTCGCCCCGTTTCACCATATGGACCTTTCCGGAATTATTCTTTTCCCATTCTCCGTAAAGGGAGGCGAATCTCTCTTTGAACCCTTCGGCCCGTCCGTCCGGAATCAATACCGTGTTCTCTCCTTTTGACAAGTAATCCCCCCGGATTTCCGGGTTCATATCCTTGACCTGTTTGAACGGTATGCCGGCCGCCTCTGATACCAGGGTCACGGGAATCTGTCTGGAGGAGGTAATATTCACCCGGTCAAAACTGAACGGTTCATAATAATCGTTCTCTTCAAACGCAAATCCATACTTCGCCGGATTCTCCATTATAAGTTTGGCTGCAATGATCTTAAAAATATACTGCTGGGTCTGGGCCGGCAGATACAGGGTAAAAAAATCATCCGTTTTCTGGCGGTCGATTTTTTTGGACAGGCTGTAGCCGCCCATGTTGTAAGCAGCCATGGCAAGAAGCCATGAGTCGAATCTGTCGTGAAGGTTGGTCAGGAAATCACAAGCCGCTTTTGTGGAGCGGAAAAGGTTTCGCCTTTCGTCGATTCGGGCATCGATTCGCAAACCGTAGCGTTTGCCCGTACTCCGCAGAAACTGCCAGAATCCCACAGCCCCCCTGTGGGACCGGACATGGGGCCTTAATGCGCTTTCCACCACCGCCATATACTTGATATCAGGGGGGACGTTCTTTTCCCGGATGATCTTTTCCATGTGGGGGAAATATTTGGAAGATCGTTTCAGCCACAAAATCACCTGGGCACGGTCCCAGAGGGCAAGGAGCATCTCCTTTTCCAGGCGTTCTCTTACATCCTGGATCTCCAGGGGCACGCGGACGCCACAGAGGGTGACGGCATCGGGAAACCGGACCGCATCCACGAGCGACGGCAGGTTCACTGCAACATTGCTGTCTGCCCGGGTATCAGGATTTTTGGTGGTGTCGTGGTTATTGGAAAATGAAGGGCTGCTTCCCACAATAACGAAAAACAGGAGCGAAATAATGCCTTTGGTGAAATAGCGAATCATAATTTTTTACCTGATGATCTATGGATAACAGACACAAGCATATTCTCAGATTCAAAAATGAAAGTCAACACATAAAAATAAACCCGCCCCGATATCAGGGAAACGGTTTATACTTTTGTCAGATTGTGTTACCTATAGATTATGTACATAACGGCTATGGCTATATTCATGATGGGAATCATCTCGGGAGCAGCATGGGGAATTGCATATACCGACTCTGTTGTGTATATCGCCATGGCAGCCGTTGTCGGGGGATTTGTCGGCAGTGCCGCAGGCGCGGTCTGTTTTGCCGCAATGTACCTGTTTTCTTCTAAAGAGGAAGACGGTCTGGAAAATCCGGGCAAAAAAACCGCTCTTTCGGCTCCTGAGAAAAATTCAGTCCGGAAGCTTCCCGAACCTTCGGATGAGAAGCGGATGAAAGAAATTGAAAAAGAACTGAAAAGACTGCGAAAAAAACGGAAGAAAAGAGAATAGCATGAGCGTACAATGGTTTCCCGGCCACATGAGAGAGTCGGTGAAAATCCTCAAAAAAGCGGTCAATAAAGCCAACCTGGTCCTCGAGATAATGGATGCACGACTTCCGTTCTCAAGCACCAATCCGTATACAGAGACCATCTGCCGGCATGTAGCAAAAATCAAAGTGATGAACAAATCCGACCTTGCCGACCCCGATGTTACCGCGGAATGGCTTTCTTTTTACAATGAAAAGCTGGAGGAAAAAACTTTTGCCATCAGTGCGCTGGATTCCGGGGATATACGGAAACTTTCCGAATACTGCCTCTCCGAGATACCGATCAACCGGGCGGAGAAACTCAAGGTGATCGTTATGGGCATCCCCAATACCGGCAAATCCACACTGATCAACTCCCTTGCCGGCAAAAAGGTGGCCCGGGTGGGAAACGTTCCCGCTGTAACACGACACAACCAGCGGCTTTGTGTGGGGAAACGGATGGATGTATACGATACACCCGGGATTTTATGGCCCGTGCTGGAACCCGCGGAAAGGGGGAATATTCTGTCGGCCAGCGGCGCCGTCTCTGACAGCGCTTACGACTACACGGACATCGGAGATTTTCTGGCCCGGTATCTTCTCCACCGGTATCCCGGGCTCCTGGAAAACCGGTATGGAATCGACGCTTCAGCTTGTGACGGTCTCGAGGTTCTCCGTCTGATCGGAAAAAAAAGAGGATGTCTTGTGAAAGGAGGACGAATCGACCTTCAAAAGGCAGCCGAAATTATGGTAAATGAAGTAAGACAGGGAAAAACAGGAAGGATAAGTTTTGAAAAACCGGATGACATTACTCAATTGGAAGAAAGCGGCGCCGAAAAATTATCTCACTAAACTGCTGACGGTTCTGCTCTTTTTTTTACTGCAGTCCGCCCTCCCTGCGGGTGCCGCGGAAAGCGGAAAGGAGCTTTCGCCGGTTCGGCACACGGACGGACAGGCTGAAATCTGTACGGAAATCGTGCAAAACATCCAGCAGCAGCATTACACCGGACGTCCCCTTGACGACGATCTTTCCGCTGCAATTTTCAAACAGTACCTCAGCAGGCTCGACCCGTTGAAAAATCTTTTCACCCGAGAGGATGTGAAACGGTTCAGCCGATACAAATACGAAATCGATGATTTTCTGAAAAGCGGAGAACTATCTTTTGCCTTTGACGTGTTCAACCTGTACCTTGCCCGAAGCCTGGAAAGGACCAGATACTTTTACGATACATCGAATAAGTGGCAGGAAAAGCTGAATTTTTCAAAGAACGAGCAAATCCGGACCGACCGGAAAGACGCCCCTTGGCCACGGGACAGGGAGGCTATGACCGCTTTCTGGAAAAAGGAGTTGAAAAACCGTATCCTGTCTTTGAAACTCGAGGGCAATTCCCCTCAAGAGATTACGGAAACTCTTACAAAGACCTACAAAAGCCGTCTTAACTCGATTTACCAGATCACCGGCAAAGACACCTTTGAAACCTACATGAACAGTGTTGCTGAATGCTTTGATCCCCATACACAGTATTTTGCGCCGAAAAAATCGGAAAACTTCGATATTCACATGAGCCAGTCCCTGGAAGGTATCGGTGCGGTCCTGCAGAGCGAATACCAGTATACCAAGGTGGTCCGGCTGATTCCTGCGGGTCCTGCTGACAAGTCCAAGAAACTGAGGCCCGGGGATAAAATCATAGGGGTGGGAGAAGGCAGAAACGGCGGCATGAAGGATACGGTGGGACTGAGACTCGACAATGTCGTAAAGCTGATCAGGGGTCCCAAGGACACGTTTGTCCGGCTCAAGATAATTCCGGCAAGGAAAAAGGATTCTTCCGAAATCATTTCCATCAAGCGGGACAAAGTCAAACTCAAAGAGCAGTCAGCCAAGAAAAAAGTGGTCTCTTTTTCCCGAAACGGCAGTGACTTCAGGCTGGGCATCATTGAAATCCCTGCGTTTTACATGGACTTCGACGCCTACCGCAACGGAGAGGAAAATTACAAAAGCACAACCAACGATGTGGCAAGGCTTCTGAACGAACTGAAAGACGAGGAAATCGACGGGCTTATCATCGATCTGAGAAACAACGGCGGCGGGTCTCTGAAAGAGGCCCAGCGTTTGACCGGGCTGTTCATCAAATCCGGGCCCGTGGTTCAGATCAAGACCAAATACCGGGTGACAAGACTGTATGATGATGATCCGGCCATCGAATACACAGGCCCCCTGATGGTCATGATCAACCGGATGAGTGCATCGGCTTCGGAAATTTTCGCAGGTGCCGTAAAGGATTACAACAGGGGAATCATCGTGGGGACGTCGAGTTTCGGCAAAGGGACGGTTCAGTCTCTGACCGGCCTGTCCACAGGCAAACTGAAAGTGACCAGCGCCAAATTTTTCCGGGTCACCGGGGAGTCCACCCAGAAACACGGGATCCCCCCGGACATTGAATACCCGCACATCTATGATACCGTCCAGATCGGCGAAAGCTCCCTGGAAGGGGCCCTTCCTTATGACAAGACCGGCAGTGCCCCGTACAACAAATACCCGCCCCTTGACGAATGCATTGACCAACTCAACCGGTTCTACCGGGACATGGCGGAAGAGCATTCCGGCCTGGTCTACCTTACGGAAAAGTACAAACTGGCCCGGAAGCGGCATAAAATTAAATCTCTGCCTCTGAACGAAACACGGCGGAAAGAGTATCAGGCCCGCCATGAGAACCTCGAGCTCGAGATTGAAAACCGGTACCGCAAAAGTATCGGCAAGGAGAAACTCGATTCGGTTTCCGATATCCAGGAACATGATGAAGACCTGCTCTTGGAACCGACCCGGTTGCTGATGGCCGAATTCATACATATTGCAGGAGAAAAAGACTATCGATGGTAGCCCCTATGTCCGGCCTGGGCTTTCATACCAAAAGGTTTTTTTGGGGCACCTTGGCTGCCGTCCTGTTTCTTTTCATCGCAGCAGCCCTGTCCACTCCGTTTCTGGTAAACAGTGATTACGTAAAAGACAGGCTTACAAAATCGATTGCATCCGAAACCGGGATGGATATCAGATTCTCTGAAATCTCCCTCTCCTTTTTCACCGGATTTCACATTGCTTTCAGGGGTATCAGGGCCGGAGAAAATCAAAGCCTGTCCGATTCAATCGGCGGCGTTCTTGTCTACCCTGATGTTTCCTCTCTTATAAAAGGACGGGTCCTGATCACCAAAGTAGTCCTTCAAGACGTAGAAACCGGGAAACTGATTGAGCAATCCGCCCGGAAAAAGGACTCACTCAGGAAAACCCTCTCCCCTCTTTCGATCCGCAACGCCATTGCAAGGTTTGAGCCGTTTATCCGCCGGGAAAAAGGAATCGAGATCGCTCTGGAAAATTTTGACACCAGTTTTTTCACCGGAGTGGATACATCCGTCCTGGTTCGTTCCGATAACGGGGGCATCGCTGGAAAAGGCCGTCTGGAGAATCTTGAGATTAAAGAAAAAACCTTGCAATCCTTGATCCCGACAAATCGCCAGCTTCCATCGGTAAAAACCGATACAGCGGATATCCGGTTTACCGTCGATGAAAAAGGCAGCCTTTCCGGGCAATGCAAATTCAGGAACCTTGCGATACGTTCAGCTAATGAGAGTGGCCTGACCCTGAATCCGGAAGAGGCAACCGTCACTTTCGACATATCCGCCACGAAATCCGCGGTCCGGCTCAAAGCAGACTCCCTTGCACCGGTGCTGCAGAACCCTGAAATCTCTTTTGTTAGAACACCCGGCATCCCTTCCACTACACTCAAATTCAGTGGCGAAAAAGTGAATCTCGGCCAGGCGGAAACTTATGCAAACGCTTTTATCGGAAAAAACGCCATCAGCCGGAACATTTTCCGTATCATTGAATCAGGAGTTTCCCCCGAAATCGAGGTTGCGTTTGAAAACAACAAAAAATCCGGACTTTTTGACCCGGAAAACCTGATCATCCAGGGGAAGATTCAGTCAGGCAAAGTGAACATTCCCGAATCCGGCCTCACTGCACGGAACGTATCCGGCAGCGCCTTCATGAAAGACGGCACCCTGGACATTGAAGTAGCCAAAGGAAACGTGAGAAACAGCGAGATTCATCAGGGAACCGTGTCTGTGGAACTTTTAGCCGGTCCGGAGGTGCCCTTTACTGCCGCATTCAGCCTCACCGCCGATTTGCGAAATGTGCCTGCAGCGCTGCAACTGCTTATCGACAATAAGCCCTTTGCAGAAGAAATCAGCAGGGTGGCCGTTTCAAAGGGCAGCGCCCGGGTCGATCTTTACCTTGCAAAAAAGAGGAAAAAGGAGCTTACGGTTCGAATTAAAGCGGAAGATATCCGGCTGGAGGGCCGGTATGATCGAATGAACGACCGTATCGAAATCTTTGACGGTTCGCTTTCCTACAAAAACGAAACCGTCCGGATCGATCGTCTAACCGCCAAATCCGGAGATAGCTATCTTTATGACACATGCATGGATTTCCGATTCGGACCGGAACCGACCGTACACATCAAGTCCGGAAAAGCGCTTTTTCAAATACAGGAACTCTTCTCTTATCCGGCAGCCACGAAAGTTTTCCCGGCTGAATCGCCGGCTTTCTCCGTGGCAGACGGCACGATATTCCTTGATGCAATGGACCTGACCCTGCCTTTTAAAAAAAAGGCAAAGCGGGAATTTATGATCACCGGCAAGGCAAAGGATGTCAAAACAGCAGTCGGATCAGAAAAAGAAGAGGCTTTTGTACTCTCTTTCGACTTTACCGCTTCACAGAAAGGTATATCACTTTCCGGCCTTACCGGCCGGCTGGAAGATCTCGGCCCGGTTTTCGAACTCTCCGGCTCCCCTCTTGTCAAAGGAATCCGGCCTCCTATAAGCATTCTGGAGGGCAGAGTTGCAATCGAACCGGACGGGTTGTTTTTCACGGGAAAATTCGACTTTCCGTCCGGCCCTGCCGTTACCCTTGCCGTTCACCGCACCGCACAGGGCAAGTTCACCCTTGAACGCCTATCTGTTGCGGATCCGCCCGCTACCCGGTTCGATTTTCAGAATACCGGGGAAAAGGCGTCTTTTGAAGGATTCATGAGTTCAGGCACCATTGAAAAACTTTTCACCAAACGTTTCCTGTCTGAATCCGGCTTTTTCCGGATTACGGGAGAAGATCATTTCCTTGTCAGTTCCGGCGATGACAGCTTTCTGAAACTGGCTGCCTATCGCTTGGATCTTACACCTGTTTTGAATCGGAAAAATGAGTACCAGGATCTGCGGCAATGGCTGAGCGATAAACCGATCCGTATAAAAACCAGGTATTTTGATACGGGGCGCTACCGTTTGAACAAAGTGTCGGCCCTGCTTGATATCAAGCCGGATCAAACGGTTGTTCGGTTGGAAAAAGCGGATCTTTGCGGAATGAATATAAACGGAACCATTGTAAAAAAAGGAAATTTTATCGAATATCAGGCAGAAACCTCCGCCTTGGAAAAGGACGACTTTCGGTATACCGCAGACTGCCTCTTCAGCGGCGAAGCCCTCATGGACGGGAGCTATTCTTTTGAAGGCCGTTTCCACTCAAAAACCGCCAAAAAGCACCTGAAAGAAACGGTTTACGGCCATTTTGAATTTTCAGCATCAAATGGAAGAATTTACCGGCTGACACTGCTTTCCAGAATACTTTCGGTCATCAATGTATCCAGATTTCTGGAAGGAAGCCTGCCTGATATCCTGCAGGATGGGTTCGCCTTTAACACAGTTTCTTTGAAGGCCTATGTCAAAGACAGCCGGATTACAGTCAAAGAAGGAATTATTGACGGCACCGATATGTCCATCATCTTTACCGGAGATGTGTTTCCCGTTCAACAGAAAATTGACATGACTTTTCTTGTCGCCCCTTTCAAAACAGTGGACATGATTGTTAAAAAAATCCCCGTGCTCAATACCCTGCTTGGCGGAAAACTGGTTTCGATTCCGGTCAAAGCCGAGGGAAACTTTGAAAATCCGGCAGTGATCCCTCTCCACCCTTCTTCCGTGGGCAAAGGCCTTACGAACATGATGAAAAATATCGTCAATACACCTGTAAAATTAATGGAGAAGCTGCCTTGAATCCGTTTGCCCCGTATGAAGTCCATTTGAAAAACCGATATTCCTGCATCGGCCCTTTCGGCAGACTGAAAATCACCGGGATTTTCAACATGCTCCAGGACGCGGCTGTCGAACATGCATCAAAATTGAAAATTTCCGGCATGGATATAGCCGAGCACAATCTTTTCTGGGTCATTTCCCATTACAGGCTCGAAATCGGGAAAAACCCGGAAATAGGCGATCTGTTGTATTTATCCACCTGGCGGTCATCCGTAAACAATCTTTACGAACACCGGTTTTTCAAAATCCGGGACGGCAGAGACCGGTCCATTATCAATGCAGTGGGCCAGTGGGTGATGGTCAACCGCAAAAACGGCAGACCATGCCGCCTTGCCACTTATATGCCGGAATCCATGCTCTCCGGCCCTGCCGGTGAAACCGACTCGCCATTCCCGAAAATCCACCCTCTGGACCGAACCGATCTGGAGTACGGTTTCAAAATCCGTATGCACGACCTGGACCTCAACCGCCACGTAAACAACACCGTGTATATTGAATGGGCGGTGGAAACGACTCCCGGCGAAATTCTCGAGACGTATACCCCGGAGACGATTGATGTCCGGTTTTTCAAAGAATCTTTCTTTCAGGACCACATCACTTCGGGAACCCGGATTGAATGGAACAACGGCCTGCCTTTTACCATTCACTCCATCCGGAAATCAGACACCGGTGACGAGCTTGCCGGCATCAACATCAACTGGAAACCCATGGAGCATTCATGACGGATGAATCAGCATCTGCGTATCGGTCAGGCTTGAGGTATCTCGGCCCGAGACCCAGGAGTGTGGCGGAGTTGAGAGAGAATCTGTTGAAAAAGAATTTCACCAAAGACACCGTGGAAAAAACGGTGGCACTGCTGAAAGAAGAGAACCTTCTTGATGACCCGGCCTTCGCCGCCGAATTCGTCCGCAGCAGAGAAAGACTCAATCCGAAATCAAAACGGGCGCTCAAATACGAGCTTTTCGCCAAAGGCGTCGAGGAATCCGTCATTGAAAAAGCAGTTGAACCGCTCAACGAATATGAATCCGCACTGAAAGCCGCCGAAAAGAAAGCCGCCTTGTGGGAACATCTGGACCGCGAGAAATTCAAAAAAAAAGTATTCAATTTTTTGAACGCACGCGGCTTCGGCTTTGACGTAACCATGACCACATACAAACATCTTTTACAGAAAGCAGAGAAAAAGGAGGGGCCGGAATGAAAATCAGTTTTATCGCGGTGGGAGGAACCATAGACAAAGTCTATTTTGACAAGCTGAGCGAATACCAGATCGGCAACGCCAGAGTCGAGGAGCTGCTCAAGGATGCCAGGGTCGGTTTCGAATACCAGGTCAACAGCATTCTGCGGAAAGACTCTCTCGATATGACGGATGCGGACCGGGAACTGGTCCGACAGGCTGTGGAGAACGATGAAAACCGTTATATCGTCATCACTCACGGGACGGATACCATGGTGGAGACAGCGAACCGTCTTAAAGAAATAAAAGAAAAGGTTATAGTACTGACCGGGGCCATGGAACCGGCTGCATTCAAGTCCAGTGACGCGTTTTTCAACCTGGGATCTGCGGTTGCGGCCGTCCAGATACTGAACGAAGGGGTTTATATCGCCATAAACGGGAGAATATTCGATCCTGCCAGGGTAAAAAAAGACCGGTCCGTTATGCAGTTTACTGAAAAGCGGGAGGGGAAGTGTTAGGTGTTAACTGCACCTGCCCTCACTCATCAACCAGGGCGATCGCATGAAATTTTATGAGTCAGTGCCTTGTTCCCGGCATCAGCCGAACCGGTGTAACCTTCCGATCATGTAAGCTGACGCTTGCCTTCGGCCCTCGCAGCCCGTCCTGGGCTGCTCCGAGGCAAATGCCGGAACCGGTCACGTCGTGT
>JAIPEK010000053.1 GCA_021737205.1 Desulfarculaceae bacterium | reverse complement strand
ACGGTACTGTTTCCGTCCGCCCTGGAAAACGTCATCACGGACAAAAACGCCGACAGAATTCAATGCAAAATCTCCTGCGAGCTTGCCAACGGGCCGACCACCCCGGAAGCGGACGATATCCTGTATAAAAACGGCGTTGTCGTGCTGCCGGATTTTCTTGCCAATGCCGGCGGCGTAACCGTCTCGTATTTTGAACAGGTCCAGAACACGTACAACCATTACTGGCCCATAGAGGAAATCCACCACCGGCTGGATGAAAAAATGACAAACGCCTTCCACAGCGTCCATGACATGTGTGTAAAAGAAAAGGTCCACATGAGAGATGCAGCCTATCTGGTTGCTGTGGCCCGGGTAGCCGAGGCCTGTAAATTAAGAGGCTGGACCTGAAAAACAGGAGTCTTATGGAAAAGAATTTTTCCGTACCGGACCTGGTCCAAGCCTACCATCTGTACCAGAAGATGATGGATCATCCGGACATGGTGTATCTGATTCGGGAGATCTTCCTGAGCAAGCTTGAAAAGGACGGTATCACGGATGCCGGGTCCATTAAAAACCAGGCGGTGGACATTATTGCCCAATCCGGAGGAGATGAAAACAATTCCTCCCTGGTCAGTGAATATACTGATATCCTGACCGATATCTGGTTCTCGGCCTCTTATTCCGATGATGTCATAGCCAACAACATCAATCTTGCCCTGAAAAAAAAGCATTTTAACAGACTTTCCATGATCCTGAACAAGGAAGGGGTCACCTATGGCAAGATCAAACAGGCACTGGATAATTTCTGTTGCATCCCAGAGGGAGATCTGTATATTTCTCCGAATGAAGCCGAGGGAGTCCGGGTCGGGCTGATCAATTACTTTATCTCCAATCAGCTTCCCTTTATCGGCATCGCCAAGAGATACATCACCATCCGGGATGTGGGAGACCTGTCCGACCGGATCGTCCGGACCCGGAGAAGGCCCGGCAGAATCGGCGGTAAAGCCGCCGGAATGATTCTCGCTCACCGGATTCTGGTACCCCGGCTTGAAAAGGGGGATCCCGAGCTTGAAAAACATATCCGGATCCCGGAATCCTGGTACATCAACACGGGCATTTTTTCCGATTTCATCGATTCCAATGAACTTTTTCATTTTCATGCCCAGAAATACAAAACCAGGGAGGATATTGAAAAGGAATACGAGCATATTTCAGAACTTTTCAAGAATGCTTCCTTTCCCGAGGATGTCATAGAAACCTTCAGAAACGTGCTCGAAGAGATCGGAGAGCATCCCCTGGTCCTCAGGTCCTCCAGCCTTCTCGAAGACAATTTCGGGCTGGCGTTTTCCGGCAAATACGACTCGGTCTTTCTGGCCAACCGGGGAGATCTCGAAACCCGTCTCAAGGAGTTCATCTGGGGACTCAAGCAGGTTCACATGAGCACGTACGGACCGGCCCCCATTCTCTACCGGAAAAGCAACAACCTTCTCGATTTTGATGAAAAAATGAGCGTGATTGTCCAGAAAGTGGTCGGCCGTCAGTTCGGCAAATATTTTTTCCCCTTTTCCGCCGGTGTGGGATTTTCATTCAGTTCCTATTCCTGGAGTACCCGCATCAAAAAAGAAGACGGGGTCATGCGCCTTGTCATGGGACTCGGAACCCGGGCGGTGGACCGGATCGGGGAAGACTATCCCCGGATGGTCCACCTGAGTCATCCAATGCTTCGACCCGAAGCCACTGCCGGGGATATCATCAAGTATTCCCAGAAAATCGTGGATGTACTCAACCTGGAAACCGGACAGGTGGAATCGAAAAACTTTCGGGAACTGATGGAAGAAGTGAGTCATCCTGACCTCTTCTACGGAATTTCGGAAAACAAATCCGGTCATCTCGCCGCACCGATGTTCAAACAGGACCGCGTGGAGCTTGCCAACTCCTGTATCACTTTTGATAACACTCTCGGAAAAACCCCTCTGCCGAAACTTTTAAAAAAGGTCCTGAGACTGCTCGAAGATGCCTACGGCCGGCCGGTGGATGTGGAATTCGCCTTTGATGAGAATACGCTTTATATCGTACAGTGCCGGACCCTTTCCGTTGCCGAGGACCGGGAAATCACCATGCCTGAAGACGTTTCCGAGGACAGAATCGTTTTCAGAAACAACAAGATCATCTCGGGCGGTTCCGTGGAGAATCTCGAATATCTGGTATACGTGGATCCCAAAGCATACGCGAAACTCTCTTCATATGAAGACAAACTCGAAATCAGCAAAGTGGTCAGCCGGATCAACAAACAGATGGAAAACAAGCGGTACGCACTTTTCGGCCCCGGCAGATGGGGAAGCAACGACATCAACCTCGGGGTGAAAGCCGGATACGAGGATATCAACCACACCCTCGTACTCGGAGAAGTGGCTTTCAAGGGGGACGGCTCCACTCCGGAAGTTTCCTACGGTACTCACTTTTTCAACGACCTTGTGGAATCGGGTATCATCCACGTGGCGATTTTTCCTGATGACGAGGACTGCTTTTTCAACGAGGACTTTTTTTTAAATCCCGACTTCAACCAGCTGGATACGTTTTCCCCTGAAGATGCAGAATGGTCCTCGGTGATACATGTCATCCATATCCCTGAATGTTGTGATAACTGCAAGCTCAACGTATTCCAGGACAGCCGGAACCAGAAAGGAGCGGGATTTCTGATCCAATGAAGCATTTAAACAAGCAGATTCTGCCGTATCTGACCCTCCTGTGTGCGACTGTGCTGTGGGCAAGCTCCTTTGTGGCGCTGAAAATCGCCTTCCGGAATTTTGATCCCATGGTGGTGATTTTTTCAAGGATGCTGGTGGGCAGTATCTGCTTTCTTTTTCTTTACCGGTTTTACAAAAACACCGCGATTCATAAAAAAGATCTGTTTTCCCTTTTTCTAATGGTTCTGTTCGAGCCCTGCCTGTACTTTGTGTTCGAAGCCAAAGCCATACAGTACACCACCGCGTCCCAGGCCGGGATGGTATCGGCTTTTTTGCCGATGCTGGTGGCTGTGGGTGCTTTTTTTGTTTTAAAGGAAAATCTGACGCCTAAAATTGTTACCGGTCTTTTTATCTCCATTGTCGGAGTTTGCTGGCTCTCGATGGCCGGCACACCGGCATTGGATGCACCAAATCCCGCACTCGGCAATTTTTACGAGTTTCTGGCAATGGTGTTCGCTGCAGGCTACACCATCGTGTTAAAAAAGCTCACCAACAGCAGGTACTCGGCGCTTTTTCTCACCGCCATCCAGGCATTTGCCGGAAGTATTTTCTACCTGCCGATTCTTTTTCTTCCTTCCACGGAACTTCCTGTCACATTTGACCCGGTTTCTTTTGGCGCAATCATCTATCTCGGCTCCGCCGTAACCCTCGGTGCCTATGCCTGTTTCAACTACGGGGTGAGCAAAATCCCCGCCGGCCGGGCGTCCGCTTTTGTGAACCTGATTCCGGTTTTCTCTTTGTTCATGGGAATCATCATCCTGGGAGACTCGTTTACCCCGCAACAATGTGCCGCTTGTCTGATCATTTTTTCAGGACTTCTTGTCAGTCAGGATGTCAAACTTAACGGCCTGAAAAAATTTGTCCCCGCCGGCCTCAAGCGCTTGAATTAAGAAAAGGTCCCGGTCACAATTACACTGCCGGTTCGCTTTGTGTTTCTCTGCAGCGTTTCTGGTTCTCCTGATCCGCTCGGTTTTTGCCGATCTGTAATGATAGGTTTCAACGGCAATCCCTCCTGTTTCCCATAAAAAATTGTTTGACAAAGCTGAAACATTAAGTATTATTAAATCAAATTTATAAATACGGTATTATCTGGGTCAACTATGAAATACAAACTGGGAGCTCAACTCAAATCCCTTCGGAAAAAACGCAACCTGACCGGTAAGGATGTGTCACGGAAAACGGGTTTAAGCACAAGTCTGCTGTCCCAGATCGAAAACAACCGGGTATCTCCGTCTCTTGACACCCTGATTGAGCTTCTTGAAGTCTACGGCATTTCACCGGACCGGTTTTTTAAAAACTACGAAACCAATTCCCGGGTCGAAATTATCAACGAAAAAGACCGGGAAGTCATAAAAAGGAAAGGCTTTACATACGAAAAACTCTGCGGTATCAGCCAGACCAAGGGCAAACATTCTTTTACTGCATTCTTCCTTGAACTTCTGCCCGGGAGCAGCAGAGGAAATTCCATGGAAGGCCACATGGGAAGAGAACTCGGAATCGTAGTTGCCGGACGTGCTGATTTGATATACGGCGACAAAACTTACCAATTGAAAAAAGGGGATTCCATATCCTTTTTTTCCCAGATTCCCCACGTTCTGAAAAACACGGGTGAATCCAGATTTCAGGCATACTGGATTGTGACCCCTGCTGACGGAGAAGATTATTTCGGGGAAAACGGCAACGATTAATTATCAAGGAGCAGTTTATGGGCCAGACCATCACACAAAAAATTTTTCACTCCCACCTTGTGGACAAACCATTTGATGAAGTCAGCGTTTTACGGCTCGACCGTGTCTTCTGCCACGAAATCACCACACCCGTTGCCATTACCGACCTTGTTCGAAAAAACAAAGACCGGGTGTTTGATCCGGACAAAATCAAAGCGGTCATTGACCATGTGAGCCCGGCCAAGGATTCTAAAACCGCCAGACAGGGAAAAATCATGCGGGAATGGGCCGGGCGCCACGGTATTACTGATTTTTTTGATATCGGGAGAAACGGAGTCTGCCATGCGCTCTTTCCGGAAAAAGGTTTTGTCCGTCCCGGCTTTACCATTATTATGGGAGATTCTCATACTTGCACTCATGGGGCTTTTGGTGCTTTTGCCGCCGGCGTCGGCACAACCGACCTTGAAGTGGGAATTTTGAAAGGGGTTTGCGCCTTCAAGGATCCGGGAACCATCAAGGTAACAATCGAGGGATCTTTGGAACCGGGGGTATTCGCAAAGGACGTGATCCTTTCCGTCATACGGGAACTTACCGTTAACGGGGCCACCAACCAAGTGCTCGAATTTGAAGGGGAGACCGTGGATCGGATGACCATGGAAGAAAGAATGACCCTTTGCAACATGGCCGTGGAGGCCGGTGCAACCTGCGGAATCTGCAAACCTGACATGACCACGGTCAACTATCTATGGGAATTTATCAAAGAAGACTTCTCCTCCAGAGAGGCCGCACTTGATTCTTTTGCCCGGTTTCTGCCGGATCCGGACGCCGATTACAGCCGAACACTGCATTTTGATGCCGGGTCTGTTGAACCCATGGTCACCCATGGATACAAACCCGACAATGTAATCCCGGTTTCTTCCATGCAAGGCAGGAAGGTGGACCAGGTCTATATCGGTTCCTGCACCAACGGCCGGATTGAAGATCTTCGGGTCGCGGCGGCCATACTCAAAAACCGGACCGTTTCCGATTCTCTCAGGGCCATTGTTTCCCCTGCCACGACCTGGGTTTACAACCAGGCACTTAAAGAGGGAATCTTACAGACCTTCATGGATGCCGGGTTCTGTGTGACCAATCCGACCTGCGGCGCCTGTCTCGGCATGAGCAACGGGGTGCTGGCCGAAGGTGAAGTGGCGGCAGCCACCACCAACCGGAACTTTAACGGCCGAATGGGCAAAGGAGGCATGGTTCATCTGATGAGTCCTGCAACAGCTGCCGCCACCGCCGTCACCGGCGTCATTTGCAATTCAGAACTGTTTTCGAACAAAAGGAGTATATCATGAAAGACTTCTCAGGCTACGTCCTTTTCCTGGATCGATCGGATATCAATACCGACGAAATCATTCCGGCCAAATATCTGACGGAACCGGACCGGGAAAATCTGGGCCCGTATCTGCTCGAAGATCTCGAGCTTGAGGGTTTTGACAGAACAAGAGATCTTCAAGGCCGATCCGTAATTCTTACAAGAGCCAACTTCGGTTGCGGCTCTTCCCGGGAACACGCCCCCTGGGCACTTGAAATCAACGGGTTTCATATGGTGATTGCGGAAAGTTTCGCCCGGATTTTCCGACAAAACATGTTTAACTGCGGCATGCTTACAGTGGAACTTCCCGGAGAAACCATTGATTCACTCTTTTCAAAATACCGGGGTTCCGAGGCGTATGTAACCGCGGAGGTGGACAAAAGCCTTCTCACCATAAGCAATACTCAATCAAAAGACGAAATTTCTTTCCATATTTCCGGATATGATAAAGAACTGGTCAAAGCGAACGGTTGGGTCGAATATGCGGATTTGCGGTATTGAAACAAACGCAACCGTTCACGGTTTACAGACAAACTTAGCTCCCTGTCGCGTCTTTCCGTTTTTCATCACCCATGCCGGAAATGCAATCCTCCTGTTTTGCGCGCGGTATCCGGGGTGCCCGCTTCCGTTATTACAAGAGGGCCATAGTCCTTCTCCGTGACTGCCTTCGAATAAATTCCCCCCAACACCGTATCCTGTTTTACCGAAACCCGGATTGCAATGTCCGGCTTTCCGGGTTCCTTCTGCGCCCACTTGAACAGACTGAGCCGGTCTCGTTCCAGGTCCGCCACTGTTGTTTCCACAGCGGGTTGAATTTCTCCGATCCGATTGTATAGTCGCTCTTTCTCGTTTTTCAATCCTTTTTTCTCCTGGTTCATGGTTTTCAGCGACCCAATGATCGAAGCCAGTTTTGCTTCCAGGTCCTTCAGTATTTCGTCATTTCCCGAGTTTTCATCGGACAGAGAGCTGTTCTTTTCTTTTATCTGATTTTTCTTTTTTTCCGTTCTGTCATGAAACTTTTTCAGCTCTTTCATTTTTTCAAAGAGCTGATCCGCCTGTTGATTTTTTTGCCGCCATTCATCCTTGAGATCCTGCAACCTTTGTTTTGCCTGGTCCTTCTGTTCGTCGATTCGCTGTGACCTTTGGACCACCAGATCCTCCCGTCCGGCAAGGAGTTCACAGGGTTCAGTCACATCGCTTCCGACAGCGCCTGCATCGATTCCTTTTTTGGCCGAAATCCGCGACGCCAGTATCCTGGCTGTTTCCGCTTCCAGCTTTCCGCCGATCCGTATCGTGGAGTCGATAATCTCGTTTTGAACCGTCACGTTTCCGAATGTTTCTATTGTACAATTCCTCAGATATCTCGCCTTTATATCTCCCTGGGCTTTAATATGGGCGCCGGTTATGCCGATTTCCACGGAAACATCTCCCGTTGCTGTCAATTCCGTTCCTCTGATTTCGCCGGCTTTGACAGAACCTGCCTTTACAGTAAACGCGTCCGAAAGAATTCCTCTTACATTGATATCGGCCCATTTTTCAAGAGGCCCCGTTCTCATATCCGCATCTTCCAGAATATTGACTCCGGGATGGATATATATCTTATTTTCCACTGTCAATGCAGGCTTTCCCGTTTTTCCTGCGAAAACTTTCTCCCTGTTTTCAGAAAACACAGCTCCCGCCGCCGGTCTCAAAAGAGGCTGACGTCTCAAGGAGGAAACATCCTCCACAATGTTCCCGCGGACATCCTTGCCGAGAATATTTTTTTCCGCCAGTTTCAGTTCGGCAAGGGCTTCTCCTTTTTTTACCTTTTCAACTTTCCCCGCCTTCTTTCCCGTTTCAAAATGGTATAGAATCACATGCCCGGTTTCCTCTACCGGAAAATCCCCACCCGCCACTGGAAAGGATGGGATACCGGTGTCAAGAAAACCCTGGAAGACCGAATCACTGAAAACACCGTACACGATTCCGTTTTCCGCCATCAATCCCTTTACATCCTCGAGCTCAACCGGGCCGCCATTCTTTTGGTCGATTCCGACCCGGGCGGTCATTCCGGTTTCACAGACCTCGATATCCAATCGTTTTTCAAGGGAATTTTCTTCTCTGTTCCTTTCGGATCGGAGTGTTTCCAAAACTGCATTTTTCTGGGTCTTTGTCAGAATATTCCATTTGACCAGTATATCTGCTATCCGGGAGACCGGCTTTTTCTTTTCAAATTCTCTTTTCTGTTTTTTTTCCGCAGCAGAAATCTGGGAAGATGAAGCAAGCCCTTTTTCCTTTACTCTCCGGATAAAATCGTCGTCCTGTTTCAGAACCCATTCGTATCCATTTTTATCTTCTACTTTTTTGTTCCCGCTTTCCGGCTCATCCTGCCCGTTCCGCACCAGATTTTCCGCCCGTTTTTCCAGCGCTTCCTGTTCGGCAACAATCTGATCCCGCTGGTCAGGTGTTATGGTACCGTTTTCCACAAGAACATCTCCGATCCGCTTTTTCAGTTTGGCCCTCTTGAATTCCCTTTTCTGGAACTCCAGTGCACTCTCGATATCCGAGTGCCGGGCAAAACCTTTTTCCACTGCAATCTTTCCGAAATGCTCTCCTTTTTTGCGGATGATATAGTAGTCCTGAATCAATTTGAGCAGGCCCACCTGATATTCCGTCGCAATTTTCCGGTTGACCATAATCTGACTGTGCGACATTCCGCCCCGGTTTTCCGCGTAGATTTCATTGGTCCGGTCAAGATCGTTTTTGTTTATGGTTCCGTATCGATAAGCGAGATCGGAGACCGTGGGTATGTCGTTGTTCAGTATCAATGGCCTGCTCTTTGTCGTATTTTCCCGTGTTTCAGTTATATATCCCTCAGATACTCTCCAGCAACCGTTTTACATCGACGTTCTCTTCAAAATGGCTTTTCAAAAGGGCGTACACATGATCGCGCCCTTGTTGCTTATTTTCTTTTATAACCCGTCCGTCGCTGATGCCGATTCCTGCAAGCCATTTTTCAAGAATTTTTCGGGTATCAAACAATCCGTGTATATAGGTTCCGGCCACTTTTCCGTCCGCAGACCTGCATCCGTCCGTTGCTTCGATCAACCGATCGTTCCGCCGGTGGACGAGCAGCCATGGGTTCTGCTCCTCACTCCTTGTTTTTCCCATATGAATTTCATACCCTTCCCCCTTGATGCCGTCCCATGAAAAGGTGCTCCTTGTCGTAGTTTTTTCCGGGCTCATGGATGTTTCGATATTCAACAAGCCGAGACCGTTTGTACACCCCGGCTCCCCCTCCACTCCCGCGTCATCCCGTATAAAACGACCGAGCATCTGGTATCCCCCGCATATACCAAGCACATGCCCGCCCGAACGGACATACCTTTTGATTGATTCTGCAATGCCGGATTTATCCAGCCATTCCATATCCGCCCGGGTGCTTTTGGATCCTGGAAGAATCACGGCTTTGAATACTGACAGATCTTCCGGACGATCCACAAACGCCACCTGTAATCCGTCAATTTCGGAAAGAGAATGCATATCCGTAAAGTTGGAGATATGCGGCAGGCGAATTACGCCAATTGCCGGCAAATCCGGATCCAGGGAATTGATGGAAGAGCAGGTTTCAATCTCCACCGAGTCCTCCGCGTCGATTCTGAAATGAGAATACCAGGGCAAAACCCCGAAAACCGGTTTGCCGGTTTTTCGTTCGATCCAGTCCACACCCTCTTTAAAAAGTTCAGGATCTCCCCTGAACCGATTCACGATAAATCCCCTGACCATTTCCCGATACTCTGACGGCAGACACTCCAGCGTGCCAAGTATCTGTGCGAAAACTCCCCCCTTGTGAATATCCGCCACGAGCACCACGTCGGCCCGTGCATAGGCAGCCATCCGGAAATTGACAATATCCGTGTGCATGAGGTTGACTTCGGCACAGGAGCCGGCTCCTTCCATGACAATCATTTCCTGTCTGGCCGAAAGCCGGTCAAAGGCTGAACAAGCTTCTTTAAAAAAATACTTGTTTCTTTTGTGATACCCCACAGCAGACAAATCTTCATATACTTTTCCGTTCACCACCACCTGCGAGGCATTGTCCGCCGTCGGTTTGAGGAGTATCGGGTTCATATCCGTATTCGGCGGAATTCGGGCCGCTTCGGATTGCACTATCTGGGCCCTTCCCATTTCAAGACCTTCCGGCGTTATTCCGGAATTATTGGACATGTTCTGGGCTTTAAACGGGGCCACATTGACTTTCCTGTCTGCAAGGGATCTGCACAAAGCTGCCGCTACGATACTTTTCCCCACATCCGATCCCGTCCCGAATACCGCCAGATGATTCGCCTTTTTCACTTTTCAATTCCCTTTCGAGCCGTTACTCCTTTTCTAAAATAGTGCTTGACATCCTTCATCTCGGTTACAAGATCGGCTCTTTGTATGACCCGTTCCGTGGCCCCCCTTCCGGTAATTACCAATTCCATGCCTTCCGGTTTCATTTCCATCAAATCGAGAAGATCGCTTTCGCTGATCAGTCCGCACGATACCGCCACATTTCCCTCTTCCACAATAATCATGTCATACGAGCCGTTTTGGACGTATTGCCGGATTTCATTCAATCCATGACCTGCCGATTCCTTTTCTTCTTTTGACGGCATCCCCCTTACAAACCTGCCGCAACCATACTGCCGAACCCTTATCCGATCC
>JAIPEK010000052.1 GCA_021737205.1 Desulfarculaceae bacterium | reverse complement strand
AAATCCTATAATCGCTGTCCGGCCTCAGGTGAAAAGCGATTATAGTAACGATGAAGATTGGCTTTTAACAGGTCATGACCTGATTTGCCATTGAATACAAAGAAAGATTCCATCATTTAAGGCGTACTTATGTTCAGGGCGGTGTCAAGTCCATGCCCCACGGTTGTCGCGACTAGAATTCATGCCGTAATTGCGGCACAACTGGTGACGACGCCGGGTAATGTTATAGGCGGCAGATGGGTTGCAGATTACGGTATTTCAAGCCATGGGTCATCTTCATTAAAACCCGGGCAGCTTGAATTTCATGGTCACCTCTCCGGTATCTTTGTCAAGGCGGATCATTTTCTCCTCGTTGTCGGTTTTTTCCATTGTTCTGCCGGTGGCCATCTCAAAAAGTCCACCGATAAACTCCATTCCGGTGTTGAGGACCTCTTCGACTTTTTCAGGGGGCTGTCCGGCAAATCCTGCTGATTCTCCTTCTTCGGAAGTTTTGGGCAGATCCCTTTCCTGTTCCGCTGTATCAGGCAGGGTGTCGGAGGCGGAGGCGGACCCGGATTCTAAAGAACTTTGAGGTGTAATTGTTTCGGTATTTTGCTCTATTCCCTCTCCGCCGTACTCCTCCGCATCATAGGCAACGTTTTTTTCCTCCGGGTTTAATACCTCCGGGTTCAGGTAATGAGGCGTATCTTCGGGGATTTCTTCGGAATCCGCCTGTTCGGAGGAGACCGGCCCGGGCTCTTCATCCATCATATCGCGCAGCCGGTTCATCATTTCAGCCCGTTTTTCCCTTGAGAATTCGACCATGTCGGTGGTTCCGTCGAAAACTCCCTGGAAGAGATCGGTTTTAAGCTGGATACCTGCGTAAATTTTTTCTTCAATGCTGAATTTGGCAATCAGGTTGATCACATTGACGGTCCCGCTTTTCTGGCCGATCCGGTTGACCCGGCCGATGCGCTGGTTCATTTTCGCCGGGTTCCAGGGCAGTTCAAAGTTGATGACGCAGTCGGCCGCCTGGAGGTTCAGGCCCGTACCTCCTGCGTCGGTGGAGAGAAACACCCGGCATTCTGGATTGTTCGTGAATTCATCAATCAGGTCCTGCCGGCGTTTGACGGGGATTTTTCCGGAAAGTTCCACAAAAGGGATACCTGCATTGGACAAAAGCCGGGCGATAAGATAGGTCATGGTGGTCCATTCGGAGAATATCACGATTTTTCTTTGCTCTTCTATCGCAAGATCGGCCAGGATGGACTCGAGTTCTTTGAGTTTGGGGGAAATATGGGTTTTGCGGTCGATCAGGTACGTGGAGTTGCAAACCTGGCGCATTTTGAGCAAAAGCTCCTGAATCCGCCGAAGATCCATCGGAGTCAGGAATTTTTTGTTGAGCAGCGGCAGAAGAGACTGGAGATAGCCGTTGTGTATCTTGGATTGCCGATCTGAAAGGTCGATGTAATAGTTGTTGACGATTTCATCCGGAAGCTGATCCAGCACATCTTGCTTTTTCCGGCGAACGACGATGGACTGAAGTTCCCGGTGCAGCTTGTCCAGGTTCCGGTATCCGATGATTTTCCCTTTTTTCTTTCTGCTGAGCATGAAGTGATCGGCTGCAAACGCCCACAAAGGAGACAGCAGGTCCGGATCCAGAAACTGTACGATTGAGTAGACATCTTCCAGTTTGTTTTCCAGCGGGGTGCCGGTCAAAACCATGGAATGCTTTCTGGGCAGATTTTTCACGGCATCTGCAGTTTTGGTATTAAAATTTTTAATTCTCTGGGCTTCGTCAAGGATAATGATATCCGGCTTGAACCTGTTGATCGGACCGATATCCCGTAAAACCGCCTCATAGTTTGTGATTTTGAACAGTGCCGGGTCCGTTTCATAGGTTCCGCGCCGCGCCTGTGCACTTCCGGCGATGATCACCGCAGTCTCGTCTGTGAATCGTTCGATTTCACGTTTCCATTGTTCTTTCAGGGAAGCCAGTGTAACCACCAGTACCCGGGAAAAGTCGAAGATTTCTTTTTTCAGAATTGATGCGGCAATAGCCTGCAAGGTTTTGCCGAGCCCCATCTCGTCCCCGATAAGGGCGGCCTTTTTAAACAGTGCGAACCTGACCCCTTCTTCCTGGTACGGGTAAAGCCGGGTTTTGATGCATGAAAAATCCGGCTCAACAGTTTTTGACAGTTCTTCGAGCTGGCGTTCCAACCAGTATGTATCGAGCCGGTTTCTGACCGATTCGGCTATGCGGATCCGTTTTGAGCGGTCGGACAGATCTAAAAAAGCTGTGAAAGTTCCCAGGTCTTTGGATCGGAAGAAACCGTTTTCATCAAAATATTCGGTTATGGCGGATCGGATCTCTTCGGGCTCGTTTTCAAGATTTTCATAAAACACGCACGGGCATTCTTTTGCCGAATCCCAGAAAATGTCCACAAACGGGAAGGTTTCCTTTGACACTGCTGTCTTGAAACCTTTGCGTTCTTTCAGATGGTGATGGACCGCGATAAGATGTTTGCAGGTTTGAAGCCGGTTGGTGGTAAAATCCGGGCAGGAGCAGTGGCCCGTCCCTTTCACCGGATCATGGATGGTAACCGTGTACTCTTTTCCGCTTGAGGTTTCAACCAGATGCTCCCCTTTGAGCATGTCAGAGGAGATGATTTCAAAATTGTCGGTTCCGGCCCGTTTGTGCCGATCTTCAACTGCCTGGCTTCGTATCTCCTCCTCGGTCAGGTAAGGCTGTTGCTCTTCTTCCGTGTCCGGCCGGATCTTCGAGTCCGGCTTTACATTGAATGCGATATCGAGAAGTGCCGCCACTGTATGTTTGCATCCGGTACTCGGATAGGGACAGGTACAGGAAGTCTCCATTGATTGCCCGTTTAACCGGATTTTAATGGCGTAATCTCCGTAGCTTCCGTCCACTGCATATTCGAATGCATTCGACTTCGGGTCGTGGTATTTTTTTACGCAGGCTCCGTGTTCGAACAAACGCTCCCCGCGTTTGAAGATAAGATTGGTGTCAGCCACTTGTTTTTTAATATGGTTCGGAGTCAACATCCCTTATATTTCCTTTGATAAAATGGTTTGGGTCAATGCTTTGTCAGTTTTATATTTTTTTGTGGAAATTTTCAATCATCAATTAAACATGGTATGGTAACCCCGTCATTATGATTTGAAAAAAAGAAGGATAGACAGGTACCATGAAATTGTTTGATGCCCACTGTCATCTTCAGGCCTTTGAGTTTAAGCGCCGGATATCCGGTGTCATGGAAGCGGCGGCTGAGGCGGGCGTTGTCAGGATGGTGTGCTGCGGGACCGAGCCGGGGGACTGGCAGGAGGTCAAAGAGATTGCCCGCGCATATGACTCAGTGATCCCCGCCTTCGGGGTTCATCCGTTCTATATGGACAGGGCCGGGCAGGGGTGGCGGGATACGCTCCGGTCTTTCCTTGCCGAAGGATCCGCCGGGGTCGGGGAAATAGGAGTCGATTTCTTGAGAAAGGACCTGGACCGTGAGCTTCAGGAGTCGATTTTTACCGAACAGCTTGTCATGGCAAAGGAGATGCATCTGCCGGCATCGATTCACGTGAGAAAAGGGTGGGACACCCTGATCCACATCCTCAAGCGTATCGGGCCGCTTGAGCCTGGAGGGGTGATCCATTCCTATTCCGGGTCAGCGGACCTGGTCGACGTCCTGGAACGTTACGGCCTGTATATTTCTTTTTCCGGTTCGGTAACAAGGCCCAATGCAAAAAAGGTGAAAAAGGCTCTTGCGCAGGTTTCTCCGGACAGGGTCTTGATTGAAACCGACAGTCCTGATATCCTGCCCACCACGCCGGGCCGGGACAGGGATGAGGCCAACGAGCCCTGCAACCTTCCGGTTGTGGCGAAAGCGGCGGCAGCGGTAAGGAACACCGGGGCTGAAGAATTCGCTCTTCTTGCCTTTGAGAACGGAGAGCGTTTGTACGGCAGGGGACAAGAAACTTGAGGCAAGAGACAAGAAACAGGAAATTTGAGACAAGAGACAAGAGGCGGGGAAGCTTGGTCAACGAGTGAAAGGATATAAATTATGCAGTGGTTGTTTCTGGGGATCGCGATTGTGACCGAAGTGGTCGGAACCGTCGCTTTAAAGCCGTCTCACGGTTTTACAAGGCTCTGGCCTTCCGTCATGGTGACGGTGGGTTACGGGCTTTCGTTTTATTTTATGTCCCTTGCCTTGCGCACGCTTTCCGTGGGCCTGATATACGCCATCTGGGCCGGGGCCGGGGTTGCGCTTATTTCCGTGATCGCCTGGGTGGTTTTCGGTGAACAGCTTGACATGCCCGCCATTGTTGGAATTGCCCTGATCATCGCCGGCGTGATCGTGATAAAGGCATTTTCCGGTTCCGTGGTGCAATGAACGGGTTTCGGCAAAAACAGGGGCGGGGGGCGTGATGATCGTGCAGAAAATTCTTCTGGTGGGAGCCGGCGGCTTTATCGGATCGATTCTGAGATATCTTCTGGCCGGATGGTCCCAGGCGCTTTTCAAAACACTGGTGTTTCCGTTCGGCACATTTGTGGTGAATGTGGCGGGCTGCCTTTTGATCGGCGTCCTGGCCGGATGGACGGATAATTTTCAGCTTTTTTCGGCACAGGCAAGGCTGTTTCTTCTCATGGGCTTTCTGGGCAGTTTTACCACATTTTCCACCTTCGGGTATGAAACCATGGCCATGATGAAAAACGGGGATTTGCCGTTCGCACTCTTCAATGTGCTCTCCCACGTGATTCTGGGTACCGGCGCCGTTTTTGCGGGCTTTTTCATCGTTTGCCGATTTTTTGAATAATATGAATAAAGCGTTTGCACGTACGGAACAACTGATCGGCAGGGAGGGGCTTGAGGTTCTGCAGAAGTCCCGGGTGGCGGTATTCGGTCTCGGAGCGGTCGGCTCGTTTGCAGCCGAGGCCCTGGCCCGGATGGGGGTGGGGCATATGCGGATCATCGATTTTGATACGGTGAATATCACCAACATCAACCGGCAGCTGTACGCCCTTCATTCCACAATTGATGAAAAAAAGACAGCGGTAGCCGCACGGAGAATCCATGACATCAATCCGTCGATCCGCCTGGATGTGCGGGATGCGTTCGTTAATGAGGAATCACTTGCCGATCTGTTGGACAAGGAACTTGATGTGGTTGTGGATGCCATTGACGGGCTCAACTCGAAGGTCAACCTGATCTGCGGCGCGTTGGAGCGGAAATTGGCAGTGGTATCCAGCATGGGGGCCGCCGGACGGACGGATCAGTCCATGATCCGGACCGGAGATATTTCGGAGACTTCTGTATGTCCCCTGGCCCGTTTCGTGAGAAGGCGGCTGAGAAGACGGGGAGTGGACCAGGGAGTCAGATGTGTGTTTTCCGAGGAAAAACCGAGGAACAAAACGGAATACGATCCAACGGATGCGGAAGTCCCGGATCATGGCCGGAGCCGTCCGCCCATCGGTACGGTTTCGTATATCCCCGGGATTTTCGGACTTACCGCGGCAGGCCTTGTGACGGATGCCCTCCTGAAAGAACCAGCGAATCCTTTTGGCCGCAACAAATCATAAAAGATTACCATGAAGAGCTTGAAGGTCATGAAGGTTTTGCTTCAGTTCCTTCATGGTAATAATTATTATTGTTCTTTCATGTAACGGCCATGTCCTTTTGGACACAACGCGTGATGGAAATCTTCGAGCGTAGGCAGCAGGGGGTTCCGTATTCCCTGAAAGCGGGTTTCAATGCCGGTCGGTTACCGGGCACCGAACGAGTCTTTATGCCGTAAGATCGATCTGCTGGACGGTTCCGGCGCTCTGGTTTTCGGAAAGATAGATCCCGGTGCGCCTGATCCGCCCGAGAAGGTGGTTGTTCGAGTCTTTTACGGAAAACTCCGTATCCACGTTGTCTAATGAAAGCGCCCCGATTGCTTTTTCTTTGAGAGGGGCGAACTCGGCGGTTTCGCTGTCGTTCCCGGACCATACAAAAAGCCGGGTATAGTCGGGGTCACTCTCGTCGATCCATCCGTTGCCGTCTTTGTCCAGGCGGGACAGCTCGTCGAACCCGTTTCCGGTGGCAGGGCCGAAAAGTTCGCTTCCGTTGTCCGCCCGGCCGTTTCCGTTTTTATCGAACACGAGAAAGCCGCTTGCCGGATCGAGACGGTTGATGGATTCTTCGGTGCCGTCGGCGTTGAGATCGAACGTAAAACGGGTGTCTGAAAGATCGGCAGCTTTTCCGGAAAAGTTGACCACAAGCGGATCGATCAGTGCATCACCCGCTTTGAGCGTAAACCCGCTTTTGGATACAAACTCCCGTTTCATTTCAAGGGCCAGGGAAAAATCGATGGTTTCCCCTGCCGCGGTTTCCACTGTCCCGGTCCCGGTGAAAAGGTTTTCCTCTTTTTCCGTTGAGGTGACGGTTTCCGTGTATTCAAGCCCCCAGCCTTTTCTTTCGGGTGTACTGCTTCTGCCGGCTTCGGCAGGCGACTCTTCCGGGGCGGTTTGCCGGGTCTGAAATTTTCCAGGATCTGCGATTTCGATTTTTTTGCCGGTAAGGGCCTCCAGGATTCTTTTGATGGCTTCGGTTTTCGGATCAAGGGGCGGGTCTTCTTCAATCGTACCTTTCACGGATTTGCTCCGGGCCGGCGAGGGGGCCTGTTCCGCGGCCGCTGCAGCGCGCCGCTGCCTGATCCGGGCCGGGCTGTCGCGCCACACGTTCAGTTTCTTTTCCGTTTCGACCCGTTTTTCTAGCATTCCCCCGGCAGAGAGGGCGGTATGTGAATTGACGATTTTCATGGATGCCTCCGCGTATATATAGTATCGGCAAGGCCCATGGAAACTTGAAACGGAATTGCCGGACAATGAAATATTCTATTGCGAATCAGTGGCAAACAAAGGTATAATTCTTATTTACGTCGGCTGAAGCCGTCAACGATCAAACCGTATGGAGGCCCGTGACCGTGTTTACCCAGAGTGTGTCCTACAATGCAGCGTTTGCCGCAGGATTGCTTTCCTTTTTTTCCCCTTGTGTGTTGCCGTTGATACCGGCCTACTTTACATTTATTACCGGGCTTTCCCTGGATGAACTCACCGAAGATGCCGGCGAGACCAAAAAAAAGGTGATCCTGTCCACAATCGCCTTTGTGCTGGGATTTTCTTTCGTGTTTGTCCTTCTGGGCGCATCCGCCTCATTCCTGGGGGGAATGGCCCAGAAGTTCTCATGGGTGATCCGGTACGTGGGCGGGGGCATTATTATTGTATTCGGACTTCACCTCCTCGGGCTGATCAACATTAAAGGGCTGAATTTTGAAAAGAAACTGCATGTAAGCGAAAAACCGGTACATCTGTTGGGAACGTTCGTCATAGGCATGGCGTTCGGGGCCGGATGGAGCCCCTGCATCGGTCCCATGCTGGGATCGATCCTGATCCTGGCCGGCAACCAGGACACGGTGATGAAAGGGGTGATGCTTTTAGGGGTCTACTCCGCCGGTATAGCCATTCCGTTTGTGCTGATTTCGTTTTTTATCACCCGGCTGCTTGACATTATGAAAAAAGCGACAAAGTTTATCAGATATATCAACAAAACCGCGGGTGCCCTCCTGATCGTCATGGGGGTTCTGCTCCTGACCGACCAGTTCAGAGTTCTGGGCACTTTGTGAAAAAGAGAGGGGATTATGACAAAAACAAATACAATTCTGGCGGCGGCGGTACTTCTGGTTTGTGCTGTTGCACTGCCGGCGCGGGCTGCGGACCTGACCGGGGCAATCGACTGGACCGAGTATGAATCCGCCCTTTCAAAGGCGAAAGAGCAGGACAAAAAGTCGTTTGTCTATTTTTACACCGACTGGTGCTCGTACTGTGAAAAAGTGGAAAACGTGCTGTTCAAGGACGCGGATGTGGTGGAGTACCTCAACGAGAATTTTGTGAGCACCTCGGTCAACGTCAAGGGAAGTGAAAACAAACGCATTGCAAAAGATTATGGCGTCAGCGGATTCCCGACGTTCTGGTTTCTGGAGGAGGACAACTCCAAACTCAATTACCTGCCCGGATATATTGAAAAAGGCAAGTTCCTTCAGATCCTGAAATATATCAGTACAGACAGTTATGAAACCATGGAATTTGCTGAATTTGCTGAATCGCTTTAAGATAAGGGCGGACTTTACAGGAGAAGTGGGTATGACAGGCAGGATATTCAAACATGTGGTTTTAACCGTTGCCGTATTGCTTCTGGCGGGCGGTCTTTCTCATGCGGAACAGATGTATGTCAAGGGTATCACCCGGATAACCATGCGGTCGGAACCCGGGGTCCGGCACAGCATTCTGGCCATGCTGGAATCGGGAACCCGGCTGGAGATGTTACTGGAAAAATCCGACTGGTCCAAGGTGCGGCTTTCGGACGGAAGGGAAGGATGGGTTCTGACCCGGTTCGTCACGGAGGAAAAACCGGAAATTCTGCTGGTACAGGACTTGAAAGAGAAAAACAAAAGGCTGTCAGACAGAGTCGAACGGTTGAAATCCGAGAATGCCCGGTACCAGGAGACAAACGCAAAGCTGAATGAAATCGAAACAAAGTATAAAGAACTCAAGGAAAAATCGGAAAACTTTCTGTCCCTTGAAAAAAAACACGAGCAGATGAAAGCTGATTTCCAGAAGCAGAAAGAGAGGAACAAAAAGCTGGAAGAAAGGCTGGACGGGCAGGTGCTTCACGGTTTGACCGGCGGTGCGGCGGTTCTTTTTATCGGGATTCTCCTGGGCCTGGGGTCCCGGAAAAAACGGAAAAGTTCCCTGCTATGATCCATGAAACGGATTTTCTGGTGATCGGGAGCGGGGTGGCCGGCCTCAATTTCGCCTTGAAAGCGGCCCGGGCGGGCCGGGTGACGATCATCACCAAAAAGAGGGTGGAAAAGAGCAATACCGCCCTTGCCCAGGGAGGGGTGGCAGCCGTTCTGAGCAAGGATGACTCGTTTGATCTGCACGTTCGGGATACCCTTGAAGCGGGTGCGGGCCTGTGCAGGAAAGACGTGGTGGAAATGGTCGTGCAGAAGGCCCCGGACATGATCCACAATCTCGTGGAAAAGGGAGCGCGGTTCAACATGAAGAAGGGGTCGGACCGGCTGCTCGCTCTCGGTCAGGAGGGCGGACATTCCAGGAAACGGATCGTCCATGCCCATGATCTCACCGGAAAAGAGATCGAGGACGTCCTGGTGGAGCATGCCCGGAAAGATCCCAGGATCACGATCCTGGAGAACCATACTGCGGTGAACCTGATATGCCGTTCCACCAGCATCGGCAGTGAACAGTATGTCACCCGGAGTGAAAAGGACTGCTGCGGGGCGTATGTGCTCAACAACGGGACCGGGCTTGTGGAGACGTTTCATGCCGGTGTTACACTGATCTCAACCGGAGGGGCGGGCAAGGTCTATCTGTATACCAGCAACCCGGATATCGCGTCCGGGGACGGTATAGCCATGGCATACCGGGCCGGGGCTTCGGTGGCCAACCTCGAATTCGTCCAGTTCCATCCCACCTGTCTGTTTCACCCGGATGCGAAGAATTTTCTCATCTCAGAGGCGGTGCGGGGAGAGGGCGCCATTCTCAAGGATGCCCGCGGCAACGAGTTCATGGCCGAGTACTCACCCGACCGGGAGCTTGCCTGCCGGGACGTGGTGGCAAGGGCCATTGACAATGAAATGAAAAAGCGGGGGGATGATTCGGTATTCCTCGATATCTCCCACAAGGACCCGGCATTTATCAAGAAGCGGTTCCCCAATATTTACGCCACCTGCCTGAAATTCGGTATCGATATGACAAAAGATCCCATTCCGGTGGTGCCGGCGGCCCATTACATGTGCGGCGGCATCGTCACCGACAAGTGGGGGGCAACCGACATCAAGCGGCTCTATGCAGCGGGCGAGAGTGCGTTCACAGGACTTCACGGCGCCAACCGCCTGGCCAGCAACTCTCTGATGGAGGCGCTGGTGTTTTCCGATCTTGCCGGAACCCGGGCCGTGGAAGAGTTCGGGGCCCTGGACTACAAATCCGAGACCAGACCGCTTCCCTGGGATGATGTGGGCACCACCGACAGTGACGAGGCCATCGTGGTCACCCACAACTGGGATGAAATCCGGCGGATGATGTGGAACTACGTGGGAATCGTGAGGACGGACAAGCGCCTTGCACGGGCCTTGCGGAGAATCCGGAATATCCAGGAGGAAATCCATGAGTACTACTGGGATTTCCGGGTGACATCGGATCTGGCCGAGCTCAGGAATCTCGCCACTGTGGCCGAGCTTGTAATCCGGTCGGCACTTGCCAGAAAAGAGAGCCGGGGGCTTCATTACAACCTGGGGTACCCGGAAAAGGATGATGAAAACCGGCTGAAGGATACGGTCCTGAAACGGGAAATCTGACGGGTCGTTTCAACCAACTGTAACCCGGAGCATTCAAATGAACATTGTATTGACTGGAACTTTGCTGGCGGCCGCCATTGCAGCGGCGGCGGTGATGATGAAAAAAAGATCCGGTGCGGCAAAAGAACCCGTACGGGAAAAGGAACAAAAGACACCGCCGGAAACGGCGGAGAGGACGGGACCGGATTCCGATCCGGAAACCCAATACCGATCCGTCCTGGACGTG
>JAIPEK010000051.1 GCA_021737205.1 Desulfarculaceae bacterium | reverse complement strand
TTGTCCTCTTCCAGTGATGTAATTCCCGTTCTCACCTTTTCAAGGGCGGCATCCCGCAAAGTGGTCATGCCTTCCTGGGTGGCTAGTTTTCTCAGCTGATCTTCAGGAACGCTTGCATTGATCGCCTTTCCCACTTCATCAGTGACCTCCATGAGCTCATAAAAACCGACCCGGCCTTTGTAACCTGTGCCGTTGCAGTTCGAGCACCCCTTGGGGCCGTAAATTTCAAGATCCGGAATCTCTTCTTTGGAGAAACCCTGCAGTTCAAGCTCAGCAGGATCGTACCCTGTAACGGTTTCCTTGCATTCCGGGCAGAGACGCCGTCCCAGGCGCTGGGAAAGCACCATGGTAACCGACGATGCCACCATGTAAGGAGGGACCCCTATGTCCACCAGTCGTCCGATTGTGGAGGGGCAGTCGTTGGTATGAAGGGTACTGAACACCAGATGGCCGGTCATGGCGGCCTTGATGGCAATTTCAGCCGTCTCCTGGTCCCTGATTTCTCCCACCATTATAATATCCGGATCCTGCCGGAGGAAAGACCGGAGGGCTGCGGCAAATGTCATGCCCACCTCTTCCTTCACCGGAACCTGGTTAATGCCTTTGAAGTTGAATTCCACCGGATCCTCTGCAGTCAGAATCTTGGTATCGTCCTGGTTGAGCCGGTTCAGGACCGAATACAGGGTTGTGGTTTTCCCGCTGCCGGTGGGGCCGGTAACCAGGACCAGGCCGTAAGGCAGACTGATGCAGCGTTTCAGACCTTCAAATGTTTTTGATTCAAATCCCAGTTTGGCCAGATCAATGTTCAGGGCACTCTGATCAAGAATACGCATAACCACGCTTTCACCGAAAAGAGTGGGCAGAGTCGACACCCTGAAATCCACCGATTTTTTCTTACCGAACTTCAGCTTGATCCGGCCGTCCTGCGGTATGCGCCTTTCCGCGATATCCAGCTCGGCCAGGATTTTAATCCTCGAGATCACCGCATTCTTGATTGTCGTGGGCAGATTCATTGCTTTGTACATGGATCCGTCAAGGCGGTATCGAACCTGGAAAGATTTCTCGTACGGTTCAATGTGGATATCACTAACACCGTCGTTCAGGGCTTTGGTGAGAATACCGTTCACAAGCTTGATGATGGGGGCGTCCGATGCCATGAAATCATCTTTGCCGTCATCCACATCCGCACCCTGCACTTCCATCTCTTCGGCCGCTTCCGAAACAAGAGAGCCGAAATCCTCTACACTGGTAACCGGCTCTTCTTCCGTCTCCTCGTCAAAGTTGATGAACTGCTTGTATTCATCATCGCTTATTTTGTAGTAATCCCGGTATGCCTGGATGATATCGTTTTCCGTGGCAACACCCACCCGGATATTTTTCCCGCATTTTTTCTGGAGTTCTTCAACAGCAGTGGTGTCAGTGGGCTCGGTCATTGCCACAACAAGCTCATCATTTTTGAGTCCCACCGGAAAGGCCATGTAATTTTTGGCGGTCTCGTAGGGCAGAATGCTGAAAAGTTTTTTGTCCGGCTTGATATCGCCGTACTTGATTACATCATAATTGTAGAGTCGACCCAGGACATTTACGATGGTGTCCGGATCGATATACCCCTTGCTCAAAAGGATACTGCTCAAGCGCTCGCCTGTCTTTCTCTGCTGGTTCAGGGCCTCTTTGAAATTCAGGCTTGTAATCTGCCCCTCCTTGGACAGAATCTCCCCGATCCGGGTTTTGCCGGCACCGCTTTGATCTTTGATGGTGGATTTAAGGCTGGATGAGCCCTTTTTCCCTTTCTTTTTTTCTGTATTTTTCATAAATTGCTTGAGTCGTGATGTGTAAACTTATTATTATAAATTTTAATGACACCGGCCAGGATCACGAAAAATCCAAGCAGGTAAAAACCGGTTTTCACAAGAAACGAGGCATTGGCAAAATATTCAATCTTATGCAGCTTTTCCATCACAGCCGGGATCCTGTAAAACACCCCGAGGCCAACCATGATCAAAACAACCCCGTAAACCGCCTGCAAGTCTTTTTTTTTCATTCGCGATCTTCCCTTTCGACTTCATTGAGCTTTTCTTCGTAAAAGGTTTCTTTTTCCTCCAGGGCCTGCAGCCACGTTTCCAGTTTTTCGAACCGTTCATCAAGTTCTCTTTGTTTTTCCGACAGCTTTACGGACAAGGATTCGATTCGGTTTCCGCCGTCGGATTGCGTGGACTGAATAATTGCTTCATTCAAATTCTCAATTTCCTGCTCCAGGAGCTCTATGGCTCGCTCGGCTTTATCGATTTTAGACTGAACCGGACGGATTGCCTTTGATCTTTCGGAAATAATCCTGGAGCGGGCCTGCCTCAGCTCTTTTTTTCCGATTCCCGGTTTGCCGTTATTGTTCTTTTTGCCGGGCGTCGCCTCTTGTTCCCATCCGACGTTTTCCAGAAATTTTTGGTACGTTCCTTCAAATATGGATATTCCCTCATTATGAAAGACAATAAGGCGGTTTGCAAGAGTATTCAGGAACATTTCATTATGGGTGACAAGAACGACGGTTCCTTCAAACTCTTCCAGCGCCATGGTAAAAGAATCACAGGATTCCATATCCAGATGATTTCCGGGCTCGTCCAAAAGCAGAAGATTCAAAGGCGTTACCAGCAGCTTGCCGATCATGACCCGGCTTTTTTCTCCGCCGGATAAAACGGATATTTTCCTAAGAGCCTTGTCTCCTTCGAACATCATGGCCCCGCAGATATTCCGTGTCTGCTGACGGGTCAAATCCGGCCATGTGGAGTGAATTTCCTCTTCAACCGTAAAACTGTCCACAAGGGTCTTGATGTTGGTCTGCTCGAAATACCCGCTCTTAACGTTAGGATTCCAGGTAACTTTTCCGTGCGACGGGTCCATCTTTCCGGCAAGGATTTTTAGCAGTGTGGTTTTCCCTTTTCCGTTCATGCCGATAATCCCGATCCGGTCGCCCGGATATACAGTCAAAGAAAAATCACGGATCAGACTGTATTCGTCCGAATAGGAGAAATTCAGGTGTTCGGCCTTCATGACCTGTTTTCCCGAAAAGGGAACGCAATTAAAAGAAAATTCCAGGGCGGATTCTTTCGCAAGCTTTTCCTTGGGCCGATTTTTCTCCAGCGTTTTTACACGGGACTGTACAAGACTTGCCAGTCGGGCCTTTGCTCTGAACCGGCTTATAAAATTTTCAATTTCTTTTTGCTTTTTCTCCTCGTTTCGTCTTGTTTTCTCGTATATCTCCTCGTCTTTGGCTACCCGGCTGTAGTATTTTTCCGTATTTCCTTCGATTTTCCTGATTTTTTTCCGGTTAATACCGCAGATATGGGTGACCACTTTGTCCATGAAGCTTCTGTCATGGGTTACCAGCAACAGCTCTCTGGGCCATGAATTGAGAAAATCCGACAGCCACCTGATAGAGGTGATATCCAGATAATTGGTGGGTTCGTCCAGTATCAGAAGATCAGGCGCGCACACAAGTACTTTCGCCAGGTTGAGCCGGACCTGGAATCCCCCTGAAAACTGCAGGGGATCCTTCTGCATGTCTGTATCGGAAAAACCGAGGCCGGCCAGAATTTTTTCGGCTTTCCAGTAGTGGTCTTTTTCAAAATCGGCAAGCCCCTGCATGCATTCTCCAAGGACCGTAGGGCGGGAAAACGATATTTTCTGGGAAAGATAACCGATACGGTAATCCGAAGGAACGCTGATGGACCCTTCATCCGGATTCTGTTCTCCCATGATCATTTTGATCAAAGTAGTCTTCCCGAACCCGTTTTTTCCCACAAGGCCGATCCGTTCCCCGTAATTGATCTGAAACCCGGTATTATCAAATAACAGGTGATCGCCGAACCCTTTGACCACCGATTCCACATTCAGCATAACAACAAATCTTTTTTGTAACCGTTCACGGTTATCGGTTCACAGTTCACAGTTTTTCCAATGAACTATGCAACGATTGAAACATTTTGGATATTGACTTCAACTCTTGAATTAATTCTTTCGCATCTAAATCTTCAAAAGAGGACCACATAAATCTCCCTTCGTTTTTTCAACCGTGAACCGACAACTGTAAACCGTGAACGGTTGCCCTTTTTTCATGTTTTTGTAACTATTTCCAAAAATTGTAGCATGTCCGGATGATTTTATAAACATCAAAGATTGTTCTTGACTTGATTCCCGGAATATATTTAAGTTAAAGTTTGTTATATTTTGTTCAACCAATCTATTATTCAAAGAGGAGCATATGGCGCAATATATTTACCGTTTTGGAAAGACAGTTGCCGAAGGCGGGGCGGACCGGAAAAACCTTTTGGGCGGAAAAGGAGCCAACCTTGCTGAAATGGCGAAACTCGGACTTCCCGTCCCCGCCGGATTCACCATATCAACCGAATGCTGCAATGACTATTTCAATCTGAACAGCCAATTTCCGGAAAGTCTTTACGACGAAGTGGAAAACGCCATGGCCGCCGTGGAAAAAGAAATGGGCATGAACTTCGGAGACAGCGGCAATCCTCTTTTGGTCTCCTGCAGATCAGGGGCCCGCAAATCCATGCCCGGCATGATGGAAACCGTCCTCAATGTCGGCCTCTGCACGAGTACCATCCCCGGCTTGATTGAAAAAACCGGAAATGAGTGGTTTGTATATGATTCCTACAGAAGACTGATCATGATGTATTCCGATGTCGTCATGGAGAAGGCCGAGGAAATCACCCCGGAAGACGGAATGGGAATCCGTTTGAACCTTGAGATGATGATGAATGATCTGAAAAATGACAAGGGATACCAGAGTGACACCCAGATCACCGTTGAGGAGATGAAACATCTCTGCGACAAATTCAAGAAGAAAATCAAGGGAACCCTGGGGTATGAATTTCCGGACAACGCCCGCGATCAGCTATTCGGTGCAATCGGTGCGGTTTTTAAAAGCTGGAACGGCAAACGGGCCGTCTCTTACCGGCGGATTGAGCACATACCGGATGAATGGGGCACGGCGGTAAACGTCCAGAGCATGGTGTTCGGCAACATGGGGGACACCTCCGCAACCGGCGTGGCATTTACCCGGGACCCGGCCACAGGTATAAACAAATTCTACGGGGAATGGCTGCCCAATGCACAGGGAGAAGATGTGGTTGCCGGCACACGGACCCCGAATCCGCTGAACAATGACACCAAAAACAGCCAGAACACGCACCTTCCTTCCCTTGAGGAAAGCATGCCCGAACTTTACAGGGAACTTGCCCGAATCCGGGATACGCTTGAAAATCACTACAAGGATATGCAGGATATCGAGTTCACCATTCAGCAGGGCACACTGTACATGCTTCAGTGCCGGGCGGGGAAACGAACCGCCACAGCCGCCCTGAACATGGCAATGGATATGTTCGGCGAGAATATCATTGACGAAAAAACCCTGGTGACCCGGTTGCTGCCCAAGCAGCTGGACGACCTTCTTCACCCCCTGGTTGACCCCGAATCCGAAAAGAATGCGGTTCAGGTGGGCCACGGTCTTCCGGCCGGTCCGGGCGGGGCATGCGGACAGATTGTTTTCAGTGCCGAAGATGCCGTCAAATGGGCCAAAAAGAACAAAGACGTGATCCTGGTCAGGGAAGAGACCAATCCGGAAGATATTGAAGGCATGAGAGCCGCCTGTGCCATTTTAACCGCCCGCGGAGGCATGACCAGTCATGCCGCCCTTGTGGCGAGAGGCTGGGGAAAATGCTGTATTGTCGGGGCCGGCGCCCTTCATATCGACTATGCCAACAAACAGGTAACCAGTAACGGAAAAGTTTACAAGGAAGGCGAATTCTTCACTTTGAACGGTTCGAGGGGCATTGTGTATGAAGACTGCCTGAAAATGAAGGATGCCACGGAAAACCCGCGATTTAAAAATTTCATGGAAATTGCCGACAAATACCGGACCATGAACGTCAGGACCAATGCCGATACCCCGGAAGATTCTGCCCTGGCACTGGATCTGGGAGCCGAAGGAATCGGCCTTTTCCGCACCGAACACATGTTTTACGGCTCCGAATCCGGGACCCCGCTCTTTCTTCTCCGGAAAATGATATTGAGCAAATCCGACACGGAAAGAAACAATGCCTTGCAAGAACTTTTTCCGTATGTGAAAAAAGAAATTCAGGCCACACTTGAAGTGATGGGCGACTATCCGGTGACATTCAGGCTTCTGGACCCCCCGCTCCATGAATTTGTTCCCCATTCCGAAGAAAACCGCAATGAGATCGCCAAAGCGCTCGGCATCGACATGGAAGAGGTCATCAAAAGAAGTGAGGCTCTCAGGGAGACCAATCCCATGATCGGCCACAGAGGGGTCAGGCTCGGCATCACCTCCCCGGAAATTACCCAAATGCAGATCCGGGCCATCCTGGAAGCGTCTGCAGAACTTATCACCGGCGGCAAAACCCCGTTTGCCGAAATCATGGTGCCGGTCACCTGCAACGAAAAAGAACTCTTTTTTGTCAAGCAGATCAATGACCGGGTGGAAAAAGAGGTGCTGGCAAAATACGATCTGGAATCGATCGATTACAAGTTCGGCACCATGATCGAAATTCCAAGAGCCGCAATGATTTCGGACAAGATGGCGGAATATGCCGAATTTTTCTCTTTCGGCACCAATGACCTCACCCAGATGACATTCGGTTTCAGCCGGGACGATATCGGCTCTTTCATGAACGAATACATTGACAACGCCGTGCTCGATTCGGATCCATTCGAAACAATTGACAAAGAATCCGTAGGCCGGCTCATCGAAATCAGCGTGGAAAAGGCGAGATCGATACGGCCGGACATCAAGCTCGGCATATGCGGGGAACACGGCGGAGATCCCGATTCGGTGGAATTCTGCCATCAAGTGGGGCTCACCTATGTGAGCTGCTCTCCGTACAGGGTCCCCATCGCCAGGCTTGCCGCGGCCCAGGCGGCAATCAGCTCCGGGGATGCCGACTGAATCGTCCGTACCGGATTCATCTGAAAATACCGGGCCGGCTCTTCGGATATTCCGATTCGAGGGCCGGCCACTGCTTGGAAACAAAACCATCCAAGCTGCCCTCCGTTTATATTACTTTTTGTTTTTATATATTTTTAATAATATTATCTATTGACGAACACCTGTTGTGTGTTTATTTTACGGATAAAGACAGAGACAAACCAAAAGTGAAAGGAGGGATCGATATGTCACTTGTAAGATACAATCCAATGAATGAAATTCATCCGTTTCATAACACACTGGGGCGACTTTTCAACGAACCGTTTTTCACGGACGAAAGAACGAACTGGCAGCCTGCGGTGGACATTCAGAAAAAGAACGGAAAAATGTTGATCAATGCGGAGCTGCCCGGTGTCAACAAGGATGATATATCCATTGATCTGGACGGAAATGTACTCACCCTGAAAGGCGAAAAAAAGGATGAAAAAGAAGTAAACGAAGAAAACGTCTATCGCAGGGAAAGTTTCAGAGGCACTTTTCAAAGATCATTCACTGTCAATGAAAACGTGAACCCGGATGATATCAATGCCCATTTCAAGGACGGAGTTCTGAAGATTGAAATTCCGCACACGGAAGAGGAAAACAGACGGCAGATTGAAGTGAAATAATACCAAGGCCCTAAAAACCATGGATCGGGACTGCTTTTGCGGTCTCGATCCTTTTTTGTCTTGTCAGCCGGCAAGCCTTTCTTGAAGGGCGGTGTATCGTTTATCAGAATCCACCCGGTTGACGGCGATGGCCAGGGCTTTTTTGCTGCCCACCACGATCACCAGTTTTCGACCACGGGTAACGGCGGTGTAAATGAGGTTGCGCTGGAGAAGCACATAGTGCTGGGTTAAAACCGGCAGGATGATCACGGGATATTCCGATCCCTGGGATTTGTGGATGGAAACGGCATAGGCATGAACGATCTCGTCCATGCTCGAAAATTCATACTCGATCTCCCTTGAGCCGAAAGTCAGGGTCAAAACCTGACTGTCAAAGTCGATTCGCAAGATCCGGCCGATATCCCCGTTAAAAACGGATTTGTCATAATTGTTCCGTATCTGCATCACTTTATCTCCTTCGCAGAACTCGCTGATCCCCCTTTGCAATCCTTTTTTTCCCGGATTCAGCGTATTGCGAAGAACCTGATTCAGGTTGGCGGCCCCGGCGACTCCTTTATGCATCGGGGTGAGGACCTGGATGTCATTGACCGGGTCAAATCCGAATTTATTTGGAACACGGTCCCGGACAAGCTCTAAAATCACATTTACCGCATCTTCAGGCTCTTCTTTTTCAATAAAGAAAAAATCACTGTTTTCATCCCGGCTGATGTCAGGGAAATATCCTTTATTGATCCTGTGGGCATTGACGATGATTTTGCTTTTCCTTGCCTGCCTGAATATGGTGTCAAGCTGCACCACCGGGAAAAGGCCGGATGAAATGACATCGCCCAGAACATTGCCGGCCCCGACGGATGGAAGCTGGTTCACATCCCCCACGAGAAGAAGAATGCAGGTATCCGGCACCGCTTTCAGCAGATGATGCATCAAATACGTGTCGATCATGGACACCTCATCCACGATCAGGATATCACAGGTCAGCGGATTGTGTTCATTCTTTTCAAATCCCCGTTTTTTAAGGGAAAACCGCAAAAGTCGATGAATGGTTTTGGCGGGCATGAATGTCGCTTCACTCATCTTCTTTGCCGCCCTGCCCGTTGGTGCCGCAAGCAGGATATCCGGTTGAAGCCGGCTGTAAATTTTGATAATGGCATTGATGATCGTGGTTTTCCCGGTGCCCGGCCCGCCGGTGATCACCAGAATTTTTTCACTCAATGCCGCTTTGACCGCCTCTTTCTGTTTGTCAGCCAGCCGGATTGTCAGCTGGTCCTGCACCCAGGCAAGAGCTTTGTCAATGTCGACATCTCTTATGTTCCTGCCTGTGTTTCTGATCCGCTTCATGCTTGAAGCGATTCCTTTTTCACTGAAAAAATACCGGGCAAGAAAAACATATCCGCTGGACGCATCCAGGATTACCTTTTTTTGCTCCTGCACCCTTTGTACGCCTTGGCAGGTTTCGTTTCGGGAAACGGAAATCAATTCCGCCACCTTCCGTACAAGATCATCATACGGGTAGCACACATGCCCTTCTTCGGCCAGTACCGTTAACGTGTGCAGAACAGCCGCCTCGATTCTGACGGGAGAATCGCGTTCGATACCGACCTGTCCGGCTATTTTATCCGCGGTGGCAAACCCGATGCCGAAAATATCCTCGGCAAGCCGGTACGGATTTTCACCGCCCACCTGTATGGCTTCGTTTCCGTACTGTTTGAATATTTTGGCGGCATATGCGGAACTGACCCCGTAAGAACTTAAGAAAAGCATGACATTTCGAATTTCTTTCTGCTCTTCCCAGGCTTTTTGGATCATTTCGATCCGTTTTTCCCCGATTCCGTCAATGGCGGAAAGTTTGCCTACATCATTTTCAATAATGTCAAGGGACTTTTCTTTGAATCGTTCCACGATGCGCTCTGCCATCACCGGCCCGATTCCCTTGATCAGGCCGGAAGAAAGATATTTTTTGATGCCGAATTCACTGGCAGGGGTTCTGGTGGTATAGGATTTAACCTCGAACTGCATGCCGTACTTGGGATTATTGACCCAGTTTCCCTTCATTTCCAGAATTTCGCCGGACATCGGATTAATGATATTCCCGACCACGGTAACAAGTTCCCGCTGCTGCCGGGTCTGAACCCGGCAGACGGTGTAGTTGGTCTCGTCACTGGTAAAAGTGACCCGTTCAATCCGTCCTGTCAAACATGTGCTCATGAGCCTTTACCGTCAACAATAAAAAAGCGCATTCTCCGGCTGTAGGGCAAAGGGCCGGAGAATACGCTTTCTGAAGGTAATATATACTATTGTAACAGTTTGTACACCGGTCAGTGATGCCCGCCTTTTCCGGAAACCGTATCCACAATGGCCTTTCCTATACAGTAGGCCATTCCGAGCCCCAGTATCGAGATTGCGTACCAGAACCCGCCGAAAAACAGCAGATGTCCGACGTCCCAACTCCATTCAAAACAAAAGGGAAACATAATGTCACTCTCCTTTATTCATATTTAAGATTCCGCTCCCTGCTCATTTCCGGCATACAGTTCCTTTTCCTGGGGAAATACCGGAAGATACCGGTAACAAAGGGCGATCAGGATAATTCCGTATGCTACGGGGAGAATGGTTGTCGCAACTTCCTGCCAGCTGGGAAAGTACATGGCCCACTCATCAAAAGTCATGACAGGCGCGGCCATCACCTGGAGCACCATGACCCACCGGTTGAGGCATATACCGATAACCGCAAGGATCATGGCGGTCAGCCGGAGGTTCGGATTCTCTCTGGTCTTTTTGAAGATCAGCAGCAACCCCGGTACCACTCCTCCGATGACGATTTCGGCAAACAGAATCGAAACCCCGTAAACCGGATTGTTGGAGTAGAAATCCATGAAAGTGAAGCCCATTTCAGGTGCCGTGGATACAGCCCAGTAAATGGTATCAATTATCTTCGCCACGATGTAGATGGTGATCATCCAGCCGGAAATTTTGGCCAGCAAATTAATCACATTGTCTTTGACCAGTTTTTTCCGGGTGACCGCTTCGGTGATTTTGGTCACCAGGATGGTAAAGGTGGGGCCGTAGGCTGCGGCTGAAAACGTGAAAAGG
>JAIPEK010000050.1 GCA_021737205.1 Desulfarculaceae bacterium | reverse complement strand
CTGGAGAGGAGTTTCATGGTTCCCCCCTGCAATGGACGGATAAAAGCGATCGGCATTACCTCGGGCGGGCTTGATAGCATACTGTCCGCCCTTGTGCTCCAAGAACAGGGAGTTGAAGTGACATGGGTGAGCTTCACAACTCCCTTTTTTTCGTCCGAATCCGCTCAAAAGGCCGCCCAAAGGTTGAATATCCCGATTTTCATCCGTGATATTACCGACCGGTACCTTGAGATTCTCAAGGCGCCGCCGGCCGGCTACGGCAAGAATATGAATCCCTGCATGGACTGTCATTCCCTCATGCTTGAGCTGGCCGGGGCAGAGATGGAAAAGCACTGCGCCTCCTTCCTTTTCAGCGGCGAAGTTGTCGGCCAGCGCCCCATGTCCCAGAAAAAAAATTCCCTGCGGTACGTGGAGAAAAATTCGGGGTATGACGGGCAGATTCTGCGTCCGTTGAGCGCAAAACTCCTCCCGGAAACGCTGCCGGAACAATACGGCTGGGTGGACCGGGAAAAACTTTTAGGTATTTCCGGCAGATCCCGGACTGAACAGATGGCGCTTGCCGCCAAATTCGGGGTCACGGATTATCCGTCCCCGGCGGGTGGCTGCCTTCTCACGGATGAGAATTTTTCAAGGCGGCTGCGGGAACTGATGTTTGTCCGGAAACAGTATGAAAAACGGGAGCTTCATCTTTTGAAGCACGGCAGGCATTTCCGGCTGGATGACAGGCACAAGGCCATTGTCGGAAAAACGGAAGCGGACAACAACTCGATACTCGAGTATTATGACGCCACGGTCGATGTGCTGATCCGGCACGGGTCCGTGCCGGGGCCGGTGGTGCTGGTGCCCGGACAGGCCGGCGGGGATGTGGTTGAAAAAGCCGCTTATCTTTGTGCCGCATATACCAAAAAGATCCGCCCGGAGGTTCCCACCGACATAACGCTTGTCACCCCCTCCGGCCGGGAAACCATCCATATTACCCCCATGCGGGAAGATGCGTTTGATGAGTTCAAAAAGCAGGCTATGATCCGCTGATTCTTGTACAAGAAACAAGAGACAAGAAACTTGAAACAAGAAACAAGTCAAGGTCTTATTCAAGTTTCATGGTTTGTTGTGAATCAGAACATCAGGGGCGTTGTATGAGAGGTGCCCGTTTACGGTTTACAGTTATCGGTTCACGGCCGAAAAAACAGAGATTAGATTAATTCAAGAGTTGAAGTCAATATCTAAAATGTTTCAATCGCTGCATAGTTCATTGAAAAAACTGTGAACTGTGAACCGACAACCGTGAACGGTTACTATGAGAGCAGCTAATCTCTTAGCTGATAGCTGGTAGAACACCTAACACCTAACGACCTTACATCATTCACCAAGCTTGGCCTTCAGCTGGCCGCAGGCGGCTGAAATATCCCTTCCCTTGCTTTTGCGGGTGATGGCGGTGACGTTCCTGTCCAGAAGAATCTGAAGAAAATCGCTCACTTCTTGAGAAGAAGGGCTCTTGTATTCCACTTTGTCGCTTTCATTGAATGCGATCAGGTTGACCTTGGCTTTTACCGGGGCGATCAGTTTGACAAGCCGCAGGGCGTCCTCTTTTGTATCGTTGACTCCCTTGATCAGAATGTATTCGAAGGTGATTTTGTTCCTGGGCTTCATCTCGTACTTCCTGCAGGCCTCCAGGAGATCCTTGAGGGGGTATTTCCGGTTCACCGGCATCAGCATGGAACGGGTCTCGTCCTCTGTGGCGTTCAGTGAGACGGCCAGGTTGACAACGGTGTCCCTGCCGAGCTTTTCCATCTGGTCAAGCAGCCCTGCGGTGGACACGGTCACCCGTCTCGGGGAGAACTTGAGACCGAAGTCGGTGTCCGTGATCACGTCAATGGCTTTGGCCACATTGTCGTAATTGGCAAGGGGTTCCCCCATTCCCATGAACACGATGTTGGACAAAAGATGGCCCCGGTTTTCCAGTGAAAGCAGGTGTTTGGCATCGCGTATCTGGGAGATGATTTCAGAGGCGGAAAGGTTTCTTTTGAACCCGCCTTTTGCGGTGAGGCAGAAGCTGCAGTTCTGGGCGCATCCGACCTGGGAGGAGATGCACAGGGTATAGTGGTCCTTCTCCGGGATCAGTACCGATTCGATGTGGTTTCCGTCCTCGAGACGGAACAGAAACTTTTGCGTCCCGTCTCCGGATTCCTCCTTGTTTTCCAGATGAAGCCTGGGGATGGTAAAGCTCCGGGAAAGTGTCATTCGCATCTCCTTTCCCAGATCCGTCATATTGTCGAACCCGTCGGCATTGCGGATATAAATCCACTTGAAAATCTGTTTTGCCCGGAAGGGTTTCATTCCTTTTTTTTCAAACCAGGCGGCAAGTTCCGGCCTGGAAAACTCTAATATGTCATGCATTCTGCTCGGCTCCCAAAATTAATATTTGCTTGACATAACACGGAATTTATATTAATTTCAATAGATTTGATTTAATACTTTACAGGTGCGACGGTTTTTATGTTTGACAGTTTAAGTGACAAGCTGGACCCGGTATTCAAAAAGCTCAAGGGGCACGGGACTCTCAATGAGAAAAACATTGAGGAGGGCCTGAAAGAGGTCCGTATGGCCCTGCTTGAAGCGGATGTGAATTTCAGGGTCACCAAAACCGTTGTGGCCGACATCAGAAAACGGGCGCTGGGCCGGGAAGTGATGTCGAGCCTTACCCCGGGCCAGCAGGTCATCAAGATCGTAAACGAAGAGTTTACCCGGATGATGGGATCGGACCACGAAGGGCTGAACCTTTCGGGGAAACCACCGGTTCCGGTTATGCTGGTGGGGCTGCAGGGATCGGGAAAAACCACCACTGCCGGAAAACTCGGGCGGCTGTTGGCCGGGGAAGGGAAAAAACCGTTTCTGGTTCCCGTGGACGTGTATCGGCCCGCCGCCATCGACCAGCTGAAAAAGCTCGGCCGGCAGTTAGATCTCCCGTTCTTTGACGCCACACCGGACATGGACCCTGTCGAGATCTGCCGCAGCGCCCGTAAAGAGGCCGCGGAAAAAGGGTATGACACCCTTCTCATTGATACCGCGGGCCGGCTGCACCTCAACGAAGAACTGATGGAAGAGCTTGAGGGGATCAAGTCCGGGATAACTCCGGCGGAAATTCTCCTGGTGGCCGATGCCATGACCGGCCAGGACGCCGTGAATATGGCATCCGAGTTTGACAGGCGGCTCGACATCAGCGGCGTGGTGCTCACCAAGATGGACGGTGACGCCCGCGGGGGGGCGGCGCTGTCCATAAAAGCAGTCACCGGAAAACCCCTGAAATACATCGGGGTGGGAGAAAAGGCAGGGGCAATCGAGCCGTTCTACCCGGACCGGATGGCATCACGTATCCTGGGGATGGGGGACACCCTTTCTTTTATTGAAAAAGCCCAGGAAGCGGTGGATCACAAAGAGGCCGAGCAGCTTGAGAAAAAGCTGAAAAAAAATGAATTCACCCTTGAGGATTTCAGGGACCAGATGAGATCCGTTCGGAAAATGGGATCCATCAAGGATCTCATGGGCATGCTTCCCGGTGTGAACAAAAAACAGCTCAAGGGACTGAATGTCGATGACAAGGAACTTGTCAAGATCGAGGCGATTGTTAACTCCATGACGCCTTACGAGCGAAGGAAGCACGAAGTGATCAAGGCCGGCCGCAAACGGCGGATTGCAAAGGGGAGCGGCACAACGGTTCAGGATGTCAACAAGCTTCTCAAGAGTTATACACAGACGATGAAAATGGTGAAGAAGTTTAATAAAGGCGGCATGAAATCATTGCAGAACATGCTGCCGTTTTAAGGAGAAAGGATTGAAATGGCGGTAAAAATCAGGCTGACAAGAAAAGGAACTAAGAAAAAACCGTTTTACAGAATTGTGGCGGCTGATGTGGAATCCCCCAGGGACGGGCGGTTCATCGAAACACTGGGCACCTATGATCCCATGGTGGATCCGGCAAAGGTGACCCTGAAAGAAGAGCGGGTGAGCTACTGGCTGAAAGAGGGAGCGGAACCCACAACAACCGTCCGCAGTCTTCTGAAAAAGCAGGGAGTCGGCTCTGCTCCCGCTTAAGATGAATATTTGGTAACCGTTGACGGTTTACAGTTGACGGTTTGCGGTTGAAAAAACTGTGAACTGTTAACCGACAACCGTGAACTGTTACAATATTTGATACCTCGTTTTCCAAAATACCCCATAGAAAGGAGATGGCGTTATGAAAGAGCTGATTGAGTATATTGCCAAAGCACTGGTGGACAATCCGGATCAGGTTGAAGTGACCGAGGTGGAAGGAGGACAGACTTCCGTCCTCGAATTGAAGGTTGCAAAAGAAGATCTGGGAAAAGTCATTGGAAAACAGGGTCGGTCCGCACGCGCCATGAGAACCATTTTGAGCGCGGCTTCCACAAAAATGAAGAAGCGAACGGTTCTGGAAATAGTGGAATAGCCCGATGACGGAAAAAACTCTGCTTACCATTGGGGAGGTAACCGGAGTTCACGGTCTTGGCGGCAATCTGAAAGTCCGGTCTTTTGCCGAATCAAAGGATGCGTACGCACAAGGCCGGTTTGTGTGGATCAAAGGGGATGACGGGGACGGGATCTGGTACGAGATCGAAAGGGCATCAGAGCACAAAAAAGGGCTGCTTCTGGCCCTCAAGGGGATTGAAAACCGGGATGACGCCGAATGCCTTGTGGGTGCAGAGATTCGGATTAAAAGAGAGCATCTTGAAGAGCCGGAAGAGGATGCCTATTTCCGGGCGGACTTGATCGGGCTGGATGTCATGGACGAAAACAGAGGATACGCCGGACGTGTGGAACATATATTCGACACCGGCGCCCATGATGTGCTTGTGGTGAAAAATGCGGAAACGGGAATTGAGACTCTTGTTCCGGCAACTTTTCCGATCGTGGCGGCCGTTGATGTGAAGGGCGGGGTGATTAAAACCCGAATGCCGGAAGGGTTGTAATGAAATTTACGGTTTTAACGCTTTTCCCCGGATTTGTAGAGGAATTTTTCCGGCACGGAGTCATCGGAAGGGCTGTCGAGGCCGGGGTGATTTACGGCCGGGCAGTGAATATCCGGGATTTTTCCACCGACCGGCACCATACGGTGGACGACAAACCATACGGCGGCGGGTGCGGCATGGTAATGAAACCCGAGCCCCTGGATGCAGCGATAGCACATGCCAGGGAAAAAACGCCGGGTGCAAGGATTCTGATGATGACGCCCCAGGGAAACCGGTTTGACCAGCTCAAGGCTGAAGCACTGGCCACGGAAAAAAAGGACCTGATCCTTATATGCGGAAGATATGAGGGTGTGGATGAGCGGGTCTGCCGCCGGCATGTGGATGAGGAAATCTCGGTGGGGGATTTTGTGATGACGGGAGGAGAGGTCGCTGCCATGGCGGTCGTCGATGCGGCGGCCAGACTGATTCCCGGTGTGCTGGGCAGGGAGGAATCCGCCCGGTCCGATTCCTTTTCGGACGGCAGGCTGGAGCACAACCATTACACGAGGCCGGAAGTGTTTGAGAAGGAACAGGTGCCCGGTGTACTGCTTTCGGGAAACCATGGTCTGATATCCAGATGGCGGATGAAGGACTCGTTGATCCGGACATATATGAGACGGCCGGATTTGTTCGACAAAAAGAAACCCACTGAAGGGGAAAGGCGGATACTCAAAGAGATCTGCCGGGAGCTTGCAGAGATTGCCGGAAAATGATCTCTATCTTGCCCTGCTTCATTACCCGGTGATGAACCGGAAGGGTTGGGAAATCGGGTCTGCATTGACCACCATTGACCTTCATGACATCGCCCGGGCGGCAGTGACGTTCGGGGTCAAAGGGTTTTATGTGGCGACGCCGTTTGAGGATCAGCAAAAACTGGCGCTCAAAGTGATAGGGCACTGGACGGCTGGTGCGGGCGGACTTGTCAACCCGGATCGCAAAGACGCGCTCGGGTTGGTACGGATCACCGGATCTTTTGAAGAGGTTTGCGCGTCCATACAAGAAGAAACCGGGAAGGATACCGTGCGGGTGGCGACAAGTGCCGACCGCCACGAGCATTCGGTTCCGGCTGAACGTATAAAGGAAAGGATGAAGGATGGGCCCTGCGTGCTGACGTTCGGTACGGCATGGGGGCTTTCAAAGGATTTTATTGACGGGTGTGACATGCGGCTTGACCCCATAACAGGGAAAGGGGATTACAATCATCTTTCGGTGCGGTCGGCGGTATCCATATACCTGGACAGGATTTGCAACGGTTTATAAAGCCATGGGCTTTGAATCAATAGGAGGAGGTTGATATGTCTTTGATAATTGAACAGATTGAAAAAGAGCAGATGCGGATGGATTTGCCCGAATTCGGGACCGGTGATACGGTGAAAGTCCATGTGAAAATTAAAGAAGGGGAAAAGGAGAGGATTCAGGTTTTCAAGGGAGTGGTGATCAAGAAAACAAAGGGTCTTGTCGACGCCCGGATCACAGTGAGAAAAATTTCCGACGGCATAGGCGTCGAACGGGTTTTCCCGCTTTACTCTCCTTCCATCGATAGAATCGAAGTCGTGATGAGGGGGCGTGTCAGACGTTCCAAGCTGTATTATCTGAGGAACCTGAGAGGAAAGGCCGCCAGGATCAGAGAAAAACGGTCCGCCTGATTGTTTCGTTTTGCCGGGTGACCATGAGAGACTTTGAGAATCAGGCCGGGAAAAACGGGTACAGATGGGCGGCAGGCATTGATGAAGCCGGCAGGGGCCCCCTTGCCGGCCCTGTTGTATCCGCTTCCGTGATTCTTCCGGCCGGATTCGCAGACCCCGCCGTGATCGATTCCAAGAAGATCACACCGGCCTGCCGGGAAAAACTGTATCAAAGGATCCTCGATAATGCCCTGTATGTGGCGGTCGGCGCGGCCCACCCCGAGGAGATCGACAGGGTAAATATCCTCAGGGCCTCTTTGAATTCCATGAAACGCGCCTGTGAAAATTTGGAACAAAGGCCGGATTATCTGCTGATCGACGGCAAATTCGGCATCGATCTCGATATTGCCCAGGTTTCCCTTGTCAAAGGGGAGTCCCGGAGCATTTCCATTGCAGCCGCATCCATAGTTGCCAAAGTGACGAGGGACCGCATGATGATGGAATTTCACAAGCAGTATCCGGCGTACGGTTTTGACCGGCACAAGGGATATCCCACCAGAAAACACAAAGAAAGCATTCTCATGAACGGACCCTGCCCGATTCATCGCAAAACCTTCAAAGGGGTCAGAGAGGTTCCGGATGCCGAGTAGAGCTCAGTTGAAAGGCCGGAAAGGCGAAGAGGAAGCGTGTGCATTTCTTGCCGGCAGGGGATTGCGGGTGCTTGAAAAAAACTATATGATCCCGGGGGCTGAAATCGATATCATCGCCCGGGACGGGGATTCAGTCGTCTTCGTGGAGGTGAAAAGGCGGTCGAGCCTCAAGAAAGGCAGGCCGGCCGAATCGGTTACGCCGGCCAAACAGCGGAAGATCGTCATGGCAGCCATGCATTATCTAAAGAAAAAAAAACTTCATGACCTGAGGGCCCGGTTCGACGTGGTCGAAATCGTCAAGCTGGACGGGCAGACCGATATCCGCCAGATTGAAAACGCCTTCGGGGCCGAGCTGCAATGAATACACCGGACCGACCGCAAGGGATTCTTTATGTGGTGGCCACTCCCCTGGGCAATATGGAAGACATCACCTACCGGGCCGTGAGAATCCTTACCGAGGTGGACCTGATTGCGGCGGAAGACACTCGCCGGACCGGAAAACTTTTGTCCCGGTACGACATTCGGAACGAACTTGTGTCGTGCAACGAATACAACGAGGAAAAACGTACCGGCTTTATCATTGAAAAGATCGGTTCCGGCAAAACCGTGGCCCTTGTATCGGATGCCGGTACCCCGTGTGTTTCCGATCCGGGGTATGTCCTTGTCAAAGAAGCCGTGAAAGCGGGGATTCGGGTTTTGCCGATTCCGGGTTGCTGTGCCGTGATCTCCGGCCTGAGCGTTTCCGGCCTTCCCACTGACTCGTTTCTGTTTGAAGGGTTTTTGCCCAAAAAGAAAGGCAGACGGGGCAGGATACTGGAAAATCTTGCCAGCGAAAAAGCGACCCTGATTTTTTACGAATCCCCCCACCGCATTGTCAACCTGGTACAGGAACTCATTCAGCTCATGGGGCACAGACCCGCCGCCCTTGCCCGGGAGATGACAAAACTCCACGAGGAATATATCCGGGGTGATCTGGGTACGCTTCTGGATGAATTGAAAACCAGGGACCGGATCAAGGGGGAGTGTGTTCTTTTTGTCGGGGCCGGAAAAGAACCGGACCCTGGGCCCGCCTCTGCACAAGAGCTGGATGAAGTGATCCTCAAGCATCTCGACGAAGGGAACGGCAAGCCCTCTGCTGTCTCAAAAGAGATAGCGGACCGGCTGTCAATTCCTAAAAATGACGTATATCAGAGGCTCGTTGAGCTAAAACGCGACAGAAAATGAATCCTGTTCCAGCCTGAAATTCCCTTCATTTATTAAATTGTTCTTGACAAAACACCCACTCTTCAATACTACTGAATGGTATATGAAAACATACAGGGGCGGATCAGCATCTTTCCAGAGGTTTGTATCCGGTACGACGTTCTTTCAGTGCGGCTTCTCCTTTCGTTTATTGACAAATTTTATCCCCCCTTGTTGACAAGTGAAGCAAGTGTTGTATCCAGATAGCATATAAAAACAATCTTGATCAGAAAGACCGCTTTTCGGAGGTGCATCTATGCAGTTTAAAAAACGGTTGGAAGCTGGAGAATTCGCCTGTCTCGTTCAGGTTGAGCCTCCCAAGGGGACGGATGTAAGCACAATGCAGAAAAGTGCGGTAAAGGTGAAAGGGGTTGCAGACGCCTTTCTCATCCCTGAAATGGGCAATGCCGTCATGAGGATGAGTTCGCTTGGCGCGGCCCTTGTCCTAAGGGAGAAAGGTCTGGACACGGTCATCCAGGTCAACTGCCGGGACCGGAACCGTCTGGCGCTCCAGGGAGATCTCCTCGCCGCGGCCGCCCTGGGCATTTCTTCAGTCATGGCGGTTACCGGTGACGACCCTTCTTTCGGTGACCATCACACATCAAAAGCGGTCTATGATATCACCAGAGAGGAACTTTTAAAAGGGATCAACTCCCTTGAAAAGGGCCGCGACATGTCCGGTGTGGAGCTTTCCGGCAGCCCTTCGTTTGTCAAAGGATCCGTTATCAACACCTGCGTGAGGGGCGCGGACCGCCAGAATGAACTGGACCGGATGAAACAGATGATCGATCTGGGGGTCTCGTTTTTTGTCACCCAGCCGATTTTTGAGTTTGAAATGACTGAAACGTTTAAAAACACGGCCGAGAAAAACGGGGTCAAAATCATACCAACGGTGTTGCTGTTGAAATCCCTGGGTATGGCCAGGTACATGTCGAGAAATATCGATTCGGTGAACCTGCCCGAGCCGGTGATCGAGCGGATACAGAAAGCCGGTGACAAGGTGAGGGAATGCACGGGGGTCGCCAAGGAGATGATAAAAGAGATAAGGCAAAAGGACTTCGGCGGTGTGAATGTATCTTGCATGGGGTGGGAGCAGAAGCTTCCGGAAATCCTCGGGGTAATGGAAGGGCTGAAAGGTTAGGAGGAATTCGATATGACATATCAACCAGGTTCCGTTAACAATACTACCGGTGCGGTTATGGTGCTGGGCGGCGGTATCGCCGGCATGCAGTCGGCGATCGATCTGGCCAATTCAGGCTACTATGTGTATCTCGTGGAGAAATCGTACGCCATCGGCGGTATGATGGCACAGCTTGACAAGACGTTTCCCACCAACGACTGTACCATGTGAGTGATCTCTCCCAAACTGGTCGAGGTCGGCCGGCATCTGAACATAGAGCTTCTCACGAATACGCAGTTGGAGGCACTTGAAGGAGAAGAAGGGGATTTTACCGCCAAAATAACGGAAAATCCGAGATTCATTGATATAGAGAAATGCACAAGTTGCGGTGAATGCGCAAAGGTGTGCCCGGTGGAGGTGCCGAGCGAGCACGACAAGGGGCTGTCCATGCGCAAGGCTGCATTTAAGCAGTACGAACAGGCCATTCCCGGTGCGTACGGGATATCAAAACGGTCAATCGCTCCCTGCAAGGCGACCTGTCCGGCACATGTGAGCATCCAGGGATTTGTGGCCCTGATGAACCAGGGCAAGTATCATGAGGCCCTGAAACTCTTCAAACAGGAACATCCGTTTCCCGGATCCTGCGGCCGGGTTTGCCATCATCCCTGCGAGGCGGAATGTACCCGGGGTGACCTGGACGAACCTGTAGCTATTCAGCACCTTCACCGGTTCCTCTCTGATCTCGATCTGCAGGAAGAAGAACCTTTTGTTCCCGAAATCGAGGAAAAGCGGGAGGAGAAAGTTGCCGTGGTGGGGTCGGGCCCTGCCGGGCTTTCTGCCGCGTACTTTCTTGCGGTAAAAGGGTATACGGTGAAAGTCTTTGAAAAACTGCCTGTCAAAGGCGGTATGATGGCCGTGGGCATCCCTGAATACCGGCTTCCGAAAGAGGAGCTTGAGCGGGAGATCTCCATGATCGAAAAACTCGGGGTCGAAATTGAGACCGGCGTGGAATTCGGAAAGGACGTGACCCTGGAAAGTCTTGAAAACAAAGGCTACAGTTCGGTTTTTGTCGCCACCGGCCTCCACGGCAGCCGCAGTCTCGGCATAGAGGGCGAAGACCTTGAAAACGTGATGCCGGGTGTCGGGTTCCTGCGGGATGCGGCACTAGGAGATGCTCCGGCTTTAAGCGGCAAGACGGTAGTCATCGGAGGCGGAAAC
>JAIPEK010000049.1 GCA_021737205.1 Desulfarculaceae bacterium | reverse complement strand
CCATAAAGCTGAAAACCCTTGTCGTTGTTGGTGGGCCGTCAGGGGATCGAACCCCGGACCTACTGATTAAGAGTCAGTTGCTCTACCAATTGAGCTAACGGCCCTTTGTTTGAAACACGCAAATAAATACCAGTGATCCGGGGTAGTGTCAACGATTTTTTTTAAATATATTGACCGGCAAATCATCTGTTTGATATACTTACTGATTTATAAAAATACATGATAGTAGAGACAACAATCGAAAAGGGATGAATCATGGATAACTCGAAGTCGGTAAAAATGTACAAGGAGGCGGAGCAATATATACCGGGCGGTGTGAATTCTCCTGCCAGGGCATGCAGCTCCGTCGGGGGAAGGCCGCTGTTTATTGAACGCGCCCGGGGGGCGCGTATGACGGACGTTGACGGGAACAGCTACATTGATTATGTGCTTTCCTGGGGACCTTTGATTCTCGGCCACCGGCATCCTTCGGTAATCGAGCAGGTGGAGAAGGTGCTGAAGCAGGGCACCAGTTTCGGTGCTCCCACGGAACTGGAAACCATCCTCGCCCGTACGGTCACGGAGATGGTCCCGTCCGTTGAGAAAATCAGGTTCGTGAATTCCGGCACAGAAGCCACCATGAGTGCGGTAAGGCTGGCCAGGGCATATACCGGCAGAGACATCATCATCAAATTCGACGGGTGTTATCACGGCCATGGGGACACACTGCTGGTGGCGGCCGGCTCCGGCGTAGCGACACTTGATATTCCGGGAACACCGGGAGTTCCAAAAGAGATTATCACCAACACCCTGTCCCTGAAGTATAACGACATCGAGGGATTCAAATCCGTTATGAAGGAAAAAGGAGACCGGGTGGCCTGTGTGATTGTCGAGCCTGTCGCAGGCAACATGGGAATGGTCATGCCGCAGAAAGGATTTCTTGAAGAATTGCGCGAACAGACATCAATGCACGGAAGCCTTTTGATATTTGATGAAGTCATGACCGGGTTCAGGGTTTCTCCCGGCTGTGCCCAGGAATTGTTCGGCATCCGGCCGGACCTGACCTGTTTCGGCAAGGTGATCGGGGGAGGTATGCCGGTGGGGGCATACGGTGGAGCCAGTGACATTATGGGCAGGATCGCACCGCAAGGGGATGTGTACCAGGCGGGTACGCTTTCCGGAAATCCTCTTGCCATGGCCGCGGGGATTGCAACCCTTGAAGAATTGCGCAAGGACGGGGTTTTTGACGACCTTGAAAGCAAAACCGAAAGACTTGTCAACGGGATCAAAAAGGCGGCTGAAGATGCAGGCATAAGTGTATCCGTTTCCATGGCCGGGGCCATGGCGGGTGTGTTTTTCAACTCCGGTGATGTAACCAATTTTGAAGACGCCAAAAAGTCCGATCTGGAAACGTTTGCCGCGTACTATAACGGCATGCTGGAAAAGGGGATTTATCTTGCGCCTTCCCAGTTTGAGGCCATTTTCACATCAACCGCTCACACGGATAAAGACATTGATCTGACGATTCAGGCCGCATCCGAGGTACTGTCGGGAATCAATAGATGACGGTCCGGAAAATTCACCTGATTGCGGCCTGCGGAACCGGCATGGGACCCCTTGCCTGCATGCTCAAGGACAAAGGGTATGAAGTCACCGGTTCCGATCAGAATGTATACCCGCCCATGAGTGATTTCCTCCGCGAGAAGGGAATTTGTCTCTTTGAGGGATACAACCGGCGCAATCTGGATTACGGCCCGGATCTTGTGATTGTCGGGAACGCAGTCGGAAGAGACAATTGTGAAGCTGTCAGGGTAATGGAGGAATCCGTTCCGTATCTTTCCATGCCCCGGGCGATCCTCCGCTTTGTTGTGCAGAACAGAAAAGTGATACTGGTCTGCGGAACCCACGGCAAAACCACCACTGCTTCCATTATTGCCTGGCTGCTCCATGAAGCCGGAATGGATCCCTCGTTTCTGATCGGCGGGATCGTGAAAAATTTCGACTCAAGCTACCGTCTGGGAGACGGGGAATATTTCGTGATTGAGGGGGATGAGTATGACACGGCCTTTTTTGACAAGGGGCCCAAATTCATGCATTATGATCCCTTCATCACCATTGTTACCGGCATCGAGTTTGATCATGCAGACATATTTGCAGATCTGGATCATGTCAAGCATGTGTTTCAAGAGTTTTTCCGGAACCTTTCCCCCCAATCCCTGCTGGTCGCCCCGGTCTCGGACCCGAACATCAACCTGATTATAGGGACCGCCCGCTGCCGGTTGAAAACATTCGGACACAAAGAAGCAGAGGTATCATATGATCAATATCAGACAGGCTCCGGTACCGCCGGGTTTCAGATTGCATGGCGAGATCACGGAAAAACAGGTATAGAAACCAGTCTGATAGGAATGCACAACATGAACAATATCCTGGCCGCGGCCTGTACCCTCGAGGAAATCGGAATCCCGGCCGAAACCCTGGGAAAATCCATGAAAACCTTTTCCGGTATCAAGAGGCGGCAGGAGGTCCGGGGGGTGAAAAACGGCATCACTGTAATGGATGATTTCGCCCATCATCCTACCGCTGTCAGGGAAACCGTCAATGCGGTCAAACCCTTTTACAAGAAGGGCAGGGTGATCGCCATATTTGAACCGAGAACCAATACCAGCATGCGGAAAATTTTTCAGGAACAATACCCCCGGGCTTTTTTAAATGCCGATATGGTCTGTATCAAAGAGCCTTCCGCCATTGAAAAAATTCCGGAAGAGGAAAGAGTGTGTGCAAAAAAAATGGCCGGAGCCGTTTCCCGACTGGGCGTTAATGCTTATTATTTTACCAGGACGGATGATATCGTAGAATATATGAAAGAAACTGCCCGCAAAGGGGATTTGCTGCTGGTCATGTCGAACGGCGGCTTTGACAACATACATGCAAAGCTTTTAAACGCCTTGCAGGAGGAATAACAGGAACCATAATGGATAGAAATACGGAGAATATAATGGGTGAAATGGAAAAATTTGAATGGACCGAAGACCTCAGTGTGGATCTCAGGGAGATCGACGATCTGCAGAAAAAAATGTTTGCCCTGTTCAATGCCCTGATCGATTTGAAAGAAAGCGATGCAGAGGCAAAAGAATGTGCCAACATGATTTCGGAGATCAATGAATATGCTAAGTATTACTTTTCACGGGAAGAGGAGATTTTAAGGGAAAACAAATACCCGGAACTTGAACTTCATTCCGGTGAGCACAAGCATTTTACAAAACATACCATCAGCATGAGGCGAATCGTTTCCGAAGACAAGGAGAACCTGACTTATGAAAGTATCCGGGAATTGCATGACTGGCTGGTGGATCATATAAAAGAGCATGATCTGCTTTATGTCCCTTTTCTGAGGATCAACCGGTTTATACAAGAGGCAGACAGGCAAAATTAAAGTTTTCGGTCGGTGACGACGATCCTTAAGTCAAAAGGAGTTTGTTCATAACACCCTTGTAACCGCAGGATTGGATATGAATATCTTATACAAAACCATACCTGTTACTGATGATACGGTTCCCAACACCGACAGGGTCGGAAAGCTTCCCAACAGAAGTGCGTCCGCTTATTCGAGAAGAAGGCGGAAAGAGCGCAGAAAGAAAAAGTATGACAGAAGGCAGAGTGTAAGAACCGGTGTGATTGTATCCCTTTCTTATCAAAATGACAGGCGAAAAGGTGGAGACAGAAGGAAAAACCAGGCCTGACGCTCTTTTTCCCCTCACCTTAAAGGTACCCTTCATCCTCCCCGGACCGGCTCATTTAAACAGGAAGGGTACCACAGCGATGAAAAAGTTTTGCGATTGTATCAGCCATCTGGTATAAATGTTGGATTTTAACAATCATACGATGTTGTGATTGAAAAATGAATCCACAAAAACAGGGCTGGCTCGACAGAGTTCCCCTGTTTTGTTATCCAAAGGGTATTGATATGGCGCAAAACAAATCTGACAGTACGTTTTTGAAAAGGATCTGGCAATTTTTTACGGCCGTGAAGCTGACGGTGGTCCTTCTGGTCCTTCTGGCGGCGACTTCCATAATCGGAACCGTTATCCCCCAGAATGCCTCTCCCGCATTTTATTTTCACAACTACGGGGAGTCTCTTTATAAGCTTTTTTCCGTGCTCAACGTATTTGACATGTACAATTCATGGTGGTTCCTGGCTCTTCTCGGGCTGCTGGCCGTCAACATCGTGGTCTGTTCCATCGACAGGCTGAAGTCCACATGGAAAATCATATTTCCTGAAAAGATTCCATTTAAACCGCAGCGCTACAGAAAGATGAAGAACAAGACCGTTTTTGAAACAAACGAGGATCTGGAAAAGGTTCTTCCCGCATTCAAAGAGGTGCTCGGGAAAAAGTTTTCTTTTGTTTCGGAAAACCCCACGGATCACGGGGTCGGCCTTTATGCGGAAAAAGGCAGGTGGACCCGGATCGGGGTTTATGTGGTGCATTCCAGCATACTGCTCTTGCTCATCGGCGCCCTGATCGGCGGCATCATGGGTATTTCCGGTACCATGAGGCTGGATGAAGGAGAAAAAGGCAGTGCTATATCCCTTTCCGGCCAACATCAGCATCACGATATAGGGTTTTCCATAAAGTGCAACTCGTTTGACGTGTCCTTTTATGATACCGGAATGCCGGAAGAGTTCCGGTCGAATCTGTCCATCATAAAAGACGGAAAAGAGGTTCTCTCCTCAGACATACTTGTCAATCAACCGCTTTCTTTTGAAGGATACAACATATACCAGTCCAGTTACGGTACATCCGCAGCGGAAAATCTTGAGCTGAAAATCCAAAATCCGAAAAGCGGGATGGTCTATACAAAGCAGGTGAAAAAGGGAGAAAGCATCAAACTCCCTGAAGGCGGCGGCACATTTGAGCTGACCGGATTTGATCCGAATTACAGTTTCAGGGGCCATGCCGTCGGAGAAGCCTTTACCGGAATTTTGAGAAAAGGCGGCGAAAGCGAGGGAAAGCAGATTGTACTGCCGGTCAAGTTCCCCACTTTCGACCGGATGCGCCGGGGAGATCTCGTACTTTCGGTGAAAGATTATGAAAAGACATACTACACCGGTCTGCAAGTGGCAAAAGACCCGGGTGTACCGTATGTATATATCGGTTTCATACTGATGATCGCCGGTTGTTTCATCACCTTTTTCATGTCCCATCAGAGTGTTCTGGTGGAAGTGAACCATAAGAACAATCCGGGTTGTGAAGTGTCAGTCGCCGGAACCGCAAATCGAAACAGCCAGAGCATGAATCTGAAAATTGAAAAACTGGTCAGTAAATTAAAGGAGTCGATATCATCATGACAAGTTCACTACTATTATCTGTAACCACCTTCGTATATGCGGCGGCTTCCGTCTTTTATATCGGCGCCTGGTCCTTTAACAAAAAAGTATTGTCCCGGGTCGGCCTGATCGTTCTTGTTGCCGGGTTTATCATGAATACGGCAGGTATCCTCCTCAGATGGGTGGAGTCCTATAAAATTGGATACGGCCATGCCCCGTTTTCAAACATGTATGAATCTTTGGTGTTTTTCTCCTGGACGGTCTGCCTTCTGTACCTGTTCGTGGAGTACAAGTACAAGGAAAAGATTGTAGGGGTATTCGCCACCCCCCTGATATTTCTCGCCATTGCCTATGCCTCGCTCGCCCCGGGCATGGAAAGTGAAATCACTCCTTTGATCCCCGCCTTGAAGAGCAACTGGCTGATCGCCCACGTGATCACATGTTTTCTCGGGTATGCCGGATTCGCAGTGGCCTTCGGCTTCAGCGTGATGTATCTGGTCCGCCCGGAAACTACAAAGCAAAACGGATTGGCAACAAAACTTCCTTATCCGGGTGTCATTGATGAATTGACATATCAGATGGTGGTTTTCGGATTTCTCTTTCTCACCATCGGTATCATCACCGGTGCCGTATGGGCCAACTCGGCATGGGGAACCTACTGGTCCTGGGACCCCAAAGAGACCTGGTCTCTGATTACCTGGTTCATTTACGCCACGCTCCTTCATCTGAGAATGATGAGGGGGTGGAACGGCAAAAGGATTGCGTGGGTTTCCATAGTAGGGTTTATGGCCGTTCTCTTCACCTATTTCGGCGTTAATTATTTCCTGTCCGGGCTTCACAGCTATGCCTGAAGGATTTTACTTGACAAGCAGTTGAGTTATTAATATAGAATAACGCTGACCATTAAAGAAAAAAGATTGGTGGTTTTCAAAACCGGGTGCTTCTTTACACCCGGCACCCACCGACCATGAGGGAAACACCGACGTGTTTTTTTGTTCCTGAGGGCCTGCGGCCGGAACTGAGAGCCCCCGCTCTGCGGGTGGCGGTTGACTGCAAATGCGGGGTGGTAAACCCGCAAATAAGTTACCACCTGCCTTTGTTGCAGGTGAATAATTAAAGATTCATCAACATTTTTAATTAACGGGGTGTTCATGAGCGAATTAGATGAAAAAACTGAAAACGGTTCAGTGGAATCTGCAGGAAAAGGCGGCACTGAAGAGAAAAAGGCGAAAGATAATTCCGGGCTCGGACTCGGGGTTATCTTTTTTTTGGTCGCCTTTGTCGTTGTTTTTCTTTCAGGCTGGCTGCTTTTTCCCAAGCTGCTTTATTCGGAAAAAGAGCAGCCTTTCAATTTTAATCACGACCTGCATGTTTATGAAATGGGCAGTTGTGAAGCCTGCCATTTTCTGCGCGAGGACGGCAGTTTTTCAGGTATACCCGACCTTTATTCGTGCACACAGTGCCACTATGAAGAACCGATGGGTATGACCGAAGATGAGAAAATCTTCTGTGAAGAGTATGTAGCCAAGGGAAAAGAAGTTCCCTGGCTTGTGTACTCCAAACAGCCGGACAATGTGTTCTTTTCCCATGCAGCGCACACCGAGGGTGCCGGAATGGAATGCAAGACATGTCACGGCTCCATCGGCCAGTCCAAAGAGCTGCCGACGTACGAGGAAAACCGTCTTACCGGGTACAGCCGCGACATCTGGGGGGACAACATCTGGGGAATCGACAAGAATTCCCGGGACAGCATGAAGATGGATGACTGCGCTGAATGTCATGAGGAGGAAACAGGCAGCAAGGGGGCATGTTTCCAGTGCCACAAGTAAAACCGATTTGCACAGGGAATGCAATAAACTTTATAGAGGTATATTATGAAAGTTGACAGAAGATGTTTCTTGGGACTCGGACTTGGTGCGGTTGCTGGTGCTGTGGTTTCCCCGCCGGGGATGAAACTGACGGATGATCTGGCCATCTGGACCCAGAACTGGCCCTGGACTCCGGTTCCCAAAGACGGAAAAGTAACATACGAACAGACCACATGCAGTCTCTGTAAGGGGAACTGCGGTCTCAGTGTCAGGAAAGTAGGCGGCAGACCGGTCCATATAAGCGGGCAGGAAGGACATCCGGTGAATAACGGAGGCGCATGCCTCCATGGTATTTCCGGACTTCAGTACCTGTACGGCCTCACGCGTATCAACGCACCGTTGAAAAAAAACGGAGAGACCTTTGAGGAAATTTCCTGGAAAGAGGCGGTTTCTCATGTCGCGGACAAGCTGAACGCAATGAGGGAGAACGGAAAGGCGGAAAAAATCGCCTGCATTACAGGGAAAGAACGAGGCTCGATACCCGAGCTTTTCAAACGCTTCATGAAAGCGTACGGATCTCCTCACTATTACAGTATGCCTGATATGAACACCACGTGGCGTACTGTGGCTGAAAAGATGCACGGAGAGAATGCCGATATCGGCTTTGATCTTGAAAACGCTACCCATATTCTCAGTTTCGGCTCCGGTCTGGTAGAGGGATGGGGCTCTCCGGTACACAACTTCCGGGTGAATGCACAACGAAAAGACAAGGGCGTCAAACTGGTCCAGGTGGAACCGAGACTGTCCAACACCGCAGCATCCGCTGACCGCTGGATTCCTGCAATTGCAGGTTCGGAAGCGGACCTGGCTCTTTCCATGTGCAGCGTCATCATGAAAGAGAAGTTGTATGACAGCTCTTATCTTGTAAGTTACGATACAGGATTCAGTGCGTTTTCAGGACTTGTTACGACCGGTTACGCACCTGAAAAGATGGAGAGCAAAACCGGCGTGGCCGCTTCTGAAATCAAAACACTGGCACGTGAATTTGCCGGTGCCGGCAGGCCTTTGGCAATCGCAGGAAAGGGCAGGGGAGATACCGCCGGAGATCTGACGGAGTTTGCAGCTGTACATGCGCTGAATTGCCTGGTCGGCAATATCAATGCAAAAGGCGGTGTCCGGCTGAATGCGTCACCGGATTACCTGAAGTTTCCCGAAATGAAATTGGATGCCGTGGCTGAAAAAGGGGCGGAAAAAGCGCCTGAAAAAAGCATTGACGCTCTGATGCGTAAAATTTCAGGAACCGGTCAGTCACCGGTTCAAGCCCTTTTGATGCAGGATGCCAATATCGCTTATACCATGCACGATACGGACCGGGTGAAACAGGCGTTGAAAAAAGTGCCGTTCAAGATAAGCTTCTCTTCATTCATGGACGAGACCGCCAAACTGGCGGATATCATTCTGCCGAGCCCTACATTTCTCGAACGGTATGAGGATCTGCCCTCTGATGCGAGCATGTCCCGGCAGGTGGTGGGACTTGCCGTACCTGTTCAGAAACCTGTAAAAAATTCCATGAATCCCGGAGATGCCGTTATCCGGATTGCCAAGGCAATGAAAAGCGGTGTTTCTGAAAATTTTCCGTGGAAAAAGTATGAAGACTGTCTGGAATCCGTAACCGGCAAATTATGGGATCCGCTTTCAGACAAAGGGTATGCGGTGATTTCAGAAAAGAAACCCCGAAAAACCGTGTCTGCCGATCTTTCCTTTTTCTCAGTGAATAAGGGCAAAAGACCGGAGGCGGCGGGAGACAGGACGGAATATCCGATGATGCTGGTTCCGTACGACAATATGAGAATCACAAGCTCGGAGGTTACGGTGTCTCCGTTTGCCGTTAAAACCGTGTCCGACGAAGAGATTAAAGGCAAGGAGAGCTTTGTACAGGTGAATCCGGAGACGGCCCGAAAGATCGGGGTCTCGAGGGGCGACAAGGTGAAAATCACTACTCCTGCCGGCTCTGCAGCGGTACGGATTGATCTGTTCGAAGGAGTGATGCCCGGTTTGATCGGAATGCCCAAGGGACTTGGACACACCACGGACAACCCGTATGTTGCCGGAAAAGGTGTGAACACCAATCAGTTGATAAGCGTTTCGATTGATCCGAATACCGGACAGGATGCGGCCTTTGGAATCAATGCAAAGATTTCCAGGGTTTAATATATAATTCGTTAAAGAGGTTCCGATGTCAAAACAAAATACTCACGGAAAGACATATAAATTCGGCATGGCGATCGACCTTGACAAGTGCACCGGATGCGGTTCCTGCATGGTCGCATGCATGTCTGAAAACAATGTGCCGTTCAAAAAGGACGAGTCCGACAAAAAGGACAGTATTACCTGGATGAGGGTATACAAACTGACCAACGGCAAATCGTTCCCTGAAACGGAAATATGCTACCTTCCGCGGCCCTGTATGCAGTGCGGCGGCAAAGGAGACCAAGGGCACTCGCCCTGTGTTTCCGTATGCCCGGCAGTTGCAACGGATTACGGACATGATACGGGTATTGTCAGCCAGATTCCTGTCCGGTGTTTCGGTTGCCGGTATTGTATGGCCGCATGCCCTTACCATGCCAGGTACTTCAACTGGTGGGATCCGAAATGGCCCGGGGAGATGGAGAAGTATCTGAACCCGGATGTCTCCCCCCGGATGAGAGGTGTGGTTGAAAAATGCAGCTTCTGCTACCATAGATATCAGGCGGCAAGAGATAAGGCCTATTACGAGCACAGGGAAGAGATCCAAGAGCAGGAATATCAGACCGCATGCACCCAAGCGTGCCCTGCAGGAGCTATCGCTTTCGGAGATCTTCACAATCCTTCCCACAAAGTGCATCAGCTTGTTAAACCGGATCCGCATCACAGCGGAAAACCAAGAAATCCAAAAGCGTTTCGTCTTCTCGAACGGCTCGGCACCAACCCCAAAGTATACTACATCTCTGAAAAGGAGTGGGTAAGAAAAGCCGGGGATAACTATCTCGAGGGCGAGTGGAAGAAGATGAACAAAAAACATGGATAATTCATGAATCTGGATATCAAACAACGAATTAGGAGTTATTAATTATGGATTCTGCATTAATACCCGAAGGCGCAAAACGCTGCTCTTTCCCTAAGTTTGCCATAGGGGTCGCAGTGGTGGGGGCTGTCCTTCTCTGGGGCGTTTATGCCATGATGCTGTGTTGGATCAAAGGGCTGAACCAGACCAACATGAACGATTATTACGGTTTCGCCCTGTGGATCTGGGCGGATCTTGCCGTGATCGCCATCGGCGGGGGCGCATTTTTCACAGGCCTGTTAAAATATCTGTTCGGTATTGACGAGCTGAAAAATATTATCAATTTTGCCGTTATCATCGGTTTCATATGCTACAGTTCCGCATTGCTCATTCTTGCCATCGATATAGGCCAGCCGCTTCGGGGAAGGTTCATATTCTGGCATGCCAATGTCCACTCAATGCTGACCGAAGTGGCTTTCTGTCTTTCCTGCTATTTTGCGGTCCTGACCATTGAGTTTATTCCCAATATCCTTGAAAACCGTAAACTTGATAAAGTTCCGTTCTTTCATAACCTCAGCCACAACATGCACGGGATTATGGCTGTTTTTGCAGCGACCGGGGCGTTTCTCTCCTTTTTCCACCAGGGGTCCCTCGGCGGGGTGGCCGGAGTTCTGTACGGACGGCCTTTTGCTTTCAGGGAAGGTCTGCTGATCTGGCCCTGGACCTTTTTCCTTTTCACGTTTTCAGCCGCTGCCTACGGCCCGACCTTTACCATTCTGGTGACCAAAATCACCGAGGCGGTCACCCGGAAAAAACTGGTCAAAGAG